>NZ_AJXD01000026.1:0-13637 GCF_000264725.1 Acinetobacter sp. HA
TTTTTTTATTTACAATAGCTGTAACTTAAACTGCTACAGCGCCGCGCTCAGCAATTGGAATCACTTTACGTAGTTCCGGACCCGTATAGTCTGCGCTTGGACGGATAATACGGTTATCTGCACGCTGTTCCATCACATGCGCTGCCCAACCGGTAACGCGTGACATCACAAAGATCGGTGTAAACAGTTTGGTTGGAATACCCATGAAGTGATAAGCAGATGCATGGAAGAAATCAGCATTACAGAATAATTTCTTCTCACGCCACATGACTTCTTCACAACGGACTGAGACTGGATAAAGTACGGTGTCGCCTACATCTTTCGCCAGCTTCTCTGACCACTGCTTGATAATACCGTTACGCGGATCATTGTCTTTGTAGATTGCATGACCGAAGCCCATGATCTTTTCTTTACGTTCCAGCATACCCAGCATTTCACGCTCAGCTTCTTCTGGCGACGTCCAGTTTTCAATCATATCCATCGCGGCTTCATTGGCACCACCATGCAGGGGACCACGTAGTGAGCCAATCGCACCGGTAATACAAGAATGCAAATCAGACAATGTCGATGCACATACGCGTGCGGTGAAAGTTGAAGCATTGAATTCATGCTCTGCATATAGAATCAGTGATACATTCATCACCTGCTCATGCAGCGCATTTGGCTTTTCACCACGCAGTAAGTGCAGGAATTGAGCACCGATTGAATCATCATCGGTATTTTCATCAATACGGATGCCGTCATGGCTATAGCGATACCAGTAACAGATAATCGCGGGTAGCGTTGCCAGAATACGATCCGCTACATCCTGCTGTTCAGCAAAAGACTTTTCTGTTTCCAGATTACCCAGCATGGAGACGCCGGTACGCATCACATCCATTGGATGCGAGTCCGCCGGAATGCGTTCCAGCACTTCTTTCAGTGCTTGCGGAAGGCGACGTAATGACTTAAGTTTTGCCTTATAAGCTGCAAGCTGCTCGGCAGTTGGCAATTCACCAAAGAAAATCAGATAGGCTACTTCTTCAAACTGGCAGTGTTCTGCCAGATCCTGCACATCGTAACCACGATATGTCAGTCCTGCACCGCTTTTGCCTACTGTTGAAAGTGCCGTTTTCCCTGCGACTTGTCCACGCAATCCTGCGCCAGTGAGTACTTTTCCTTCAGCCATTGTTTTAATTCTCCTGCTTAAACAGTTTATCTAATGTGTCTTCGAAGCTGTGATAATCTAAAAATTCGTAGAGTTCTTTTCGTTGTTGCATTTTGTCCAGTACATTTACCTGAGTACCGTTTTGACGGATCGACTGCATCACTTCTAAAGCCGCCTTTTGCATTGCACGGGTAGCTGACAGTGGATATAGCACCATACGAATGCCCTGCTCAGCCAGTTCTTCGGTGGTGTAATACGGTGTATCACCAAATTCGGTGATATTTGCCAAAACAGGTACACCCACCGCATCGCAGACTGTTCTATACATGGTGATGTCCGTCATTGCCTCAGCAAAGATCGCATCCGCACCCGCTTCTACACAGGCGCAAGCACGATCAATCACAGCCTGTAAGCCTTCTTTTTGCAAGGCATCGGTACGTGCCATGACCACAAAGTTAGAATCCGTTTTGGCATCCACTGCCGCCTTGATCCGGTCTACCATTTCCTGTTGCGATACGATTTCTTTATTTGGACGGTGGCCGCAACGCTTTTGTGCTACCTGGTCTTCAATATGTACTGCTGCTGCGCCAGCTGCAATCATCTGCTTAATGCTACGAGCAATATTAAATGCACCACCCCAGCCTGTATCAATATCTACCAGTAATGGCGTATCCACACGTTCAGTAATACGGCGTACATCTTCAAGGACATTATCAAGACTGGTCATACCCAGGTCAGGCAATCCATAAGAATAATTGGCCACACCGGCACCAGAGACATAAAGGGCTTTATAACCGACCTGTTTCGCCATCATGGCTGCATAGGCATTTACGGTTCCAATGATTTGTAGTGGTTTCTCAGTTTCTAATGCTTCTCTAAACTTTAAACCTGCAGACATTTGTTGTGTCATCTTCCCTTTCCACAGTGTTGGCTATAATTATTGAAGTTCGAGTATACCTATTCAAAACGCTCAATCCATGGCCTGATAGAATAAAAACTCTAAAACTTTAGTCAAATAATGCGGATAGATTTAGCATAAATCTTAGTCGAGATAATAGATACAGCAGTCTCCATGAAATGTGCGCACAACTTTGTTATGATGGCAACTGAAATAATCGAAAAGTGCTGATTTAGTCGTCAATATGCAGGATCTCGTTCAACTGGAACCCTTAGCCAAAGATGTGCCACAGACCAAGCGTGGTCATGAGCGCTGTCTCGCCCTTTTGATCAGTGCAACAGAGCTGTTCCTGGAACATGGTTATGATGCTGTATCACTGGATGATATTGTCAATCATGCCGGTGGCTCCAAGGCATCTATTTATAAATACTTTGGCAATAAAGAAGGCCTGTTTAAGTCGATTTGTGATTATCGCCGTACCCAGTTCTTTAAAGATATTTGTCTCCCCTTTTCTTTAAACAGTTCTAAAGACTTTAGAAGCTATTTGATTCAGACCTTGCTGAACTTCTACCAACATATCAAACAGCCGGAAAATGCCGCATTTATGCGGCTGGTGCTGGAACAAAGTGGACGCAATCTGGATATTGCTCGACATATTCATGAACAGGGGCCAAAACATATCCAGCACTCTATTGCTGAAGTTTTGTCACAGGCACATGCCAAAGGTCTGCTCAGCTGTCCAAATCCATTATTTTCTGCACAATTATATTTCGGTATTTTAAGAAATATGTAATGGCGCATTTTAATGGGTTTGCCAAGCGATGAAACTGATCAGGAAACTGTCGAATATGTGAATTATTGTGTCGATCGTTTCCTGGACGGTCATCAAAAAGTCTAGTTTTTTTGCAATTTCCTATTCATATAGTATATTAGCCGATTCCGTATTTTTTTAACTAACCAACAACTAATTGTTGAACCAGTTTTTCAGCAATTATTGTGGAGTAACGAATGGCTCTCCGTCACTTTCTGACTTTACGCGATCTATCGACTTTAGAACTTAACCAGATACTGCAACGCGCCATCGAGCTCAAGCGCAAACAGCATAACAATGAAGTTTTCCAACCGTTTGTTGGTAAAGTTATGGGAATGATTTTTGAGAAATCCAGTACCCGCACGCGTGTTTCGTTTGAAGCTGGCATGACCCAATTCGGCGGCAGCGCAATTTTCCTGTCTTCACGTGATACTCAATTGGGCCGTGGCGAACCTATCGAAGATTCTGCACGTGTTATTTCAAGCATGCTTGATGTCGTGATGATCCGTACTTTTGGTCATGACATCGTTGAACGCTTTGCTTCTTATTCAAAAGTACCCGTGATTAACGCTCTGACTGATGACCACCATCCTTGCCAGCTGCTTGCTGACATGCAGACTTACCTGGAACATCGTGGTCCAATCGAAGGTAAAACTGTGGCGTGGATCGGTGATGGCAACAATATGTGTAATTCATATATTGAAGCTGCGCATATGTGGGGCTTTAAGCTGAAAATTGCTGCTCCTAAAGGTTATGAGCCACAAGAAAAATTCCTGTCTGAATTTGCACACTGTGTAGAGCTGGTTGACTCAGCTGAAGATGCAGCAGTCAATGCTGACCTGATTGTAACTGACGTTTGGGCAAGTATGGGACAGGAAGAAGAACAGAAAATCCGTGAAAAAGCATTTGCTGATTATCAGGTCAATGAGCGCTTGATGGATCTGGCTCACCCCGACTGCCTGTTTATGCACTGTTTGCCAGCACACCGTGGCGAAGAAATTTCAGAGAATATGCTGGATCACAAAAATGCTGTGGTTTGGGATGAAGCTGAAAACCGTCTACATGCTCAGAAAGCATTGGTTGAATTTCTGATTAATGAAAATCTGAAAAAAGACTAAGTGTTCTTTTAATAAAAAAGCACCGAATTTGGTGCTTTTTTATTGCTCAAAGATTAATGATCATCTTTTAAATATTTTGGTTCTTTCGGTAATTGCCAGCTACAGAAGAAACATACAATCAGCATCACAATGACATACACGAAGAAGGTATTTTCAATACCTGCTGATTTAAACTGTAATGCGACCGAAGGTGCTGAACCACCAAAGACGGCATTACCCACTGCATAAGAGAAACCTACTCCTAAAGCCCGTACATGTGGTGGGAACATTTCTGCTTTTACGATACCGCCAATCGAGGTATAGAGGCTCAGTAACATCATCAGGAAAATCAGCAATAATGCAACGATCACTGGGGTATCACTGAAGACTCGCATACCGACCGCCATGACCGGATAAATCGCAATCGCCATCAACCCACTAAACAGCAGCATACAGGTACGACGACCAATTCGATCCGATAAAGCACCAAAAACTGGCTGTGCAATCATCAATATAAAGATACAGGCCGTCATAATAAATCCGACAGTCTTTGGATCAATACCGATATTGGTTAAATAGGTTTTTGAATAAACCGTAATCACATAGAAGCTCAGTGAACCCGCTGAAGTATAGCCAACCACCAGCAAGAATGTTTTCCAATGGTTTTTGAACAATTCTTTAAGTGTACCTGAATCTTCCTTATCGCTATCTTCCGTAGATAGCGTTTCTTCAAGACGGCTACGTGCCAATAAAGAAACAATTGCCGCAATACCACCAATCACAAACGGGATACGCCAGCCACCATCAAGTAACTGTTGTTCGCTCATAAAGCCCAGGAAAATAACCCCGAGTAAACTTGCCAGCAACTGACCACCGGTCAAGGTCACATATTGGAAAGATGAGAAAAATCCACGCTGACCTTTTAAACCCAGCTCACTCATATAGGTCGCAACAGCGCCATATTCACCACCGACTGATAAGCCCTGTAACAGACGCACCAGCAGCAGCAAGAATGGTGCTGCCATACCCACCTGCTCATAAGTTGGTAAAGCTGCGAATAGGAATGAACTGATGGCCATTAAACAGATCGAAATGACCATGGATTTTTTACGGCCATGTTTATCGGCAATACGGCCAAATAGCCAGCTACCTATTGGGCGCATAAAGAAGCTGGCAGCAAATACACCCCAGACATAAATTGCCTGAGTTGAACTGTCCATATTTGGTGCAGTGAGTGCCTTGGTAAAATAAACCGCAAATACAGCATAGATATAAAAATCGAACCATTCGACCAGGTTACCGGAGGCTGCCCCGACGATTCCTTTAATACGACTGTTTTTTTCCTGCTTGGAATAAGCTTGACTCAAAATATGACATCCTTATTTTTAAATCATTGAAGTTTCTTGTTTATAGGTCAATATTTTATGCCTTTAAACTTAGATATTTTTTTGCATGCACCCTACGTACTTACCGGTATGCTGCGTGGGGAGGTGTAAGACTATAAACCTAGATGAAATCCAACACAAAAAATAAAGTGTAATTATTAATAGATTTTTCACATAAAAAGTCTTTTAAACTTCAATATTTAAAAATAAGCAAAAAGAAGAAATCTGAGGAGGCAGGAGAATTAACCAAGGTAGAGTTGCGTACAGATCTTATTCATGCTCTTATACTCCGCAAAACACAGTAATAATTTGTGGCCTTACATGAAATATAAAATAAATCTATTCACTGCTTTAACCCTTGGCATTAGTTTTCTTAGTAGCCAGGTTTATGCTTCCGAATTTGATCAATACCTGCAACAGCAACAGATCATTGATTCAAAATTTAAAATCAAGAAAAAAGCAGAACTCAATGAAATGCTGGCTGTATTAAGTGCGGAAGATTCTAAAACTTTTCCCCTGCAAATTGATCACAACACGATTATTGAACAACTGAAACTCACTGCTAATAAAACCGAATTAAAAGGTTTAATTATTACTCCAGACTTTGCCCAGTTTGAAAAAGATCTAGGTCCTAAGGAAGTGACTCAGCTTATCCGCAAAAACTTATTACAGAACTGCGGTATTTTCTTTGAGCACCGTTATCAGTTAGAAAATCCCTATAAAGTGATGCTAGAACTGAGTTCCACTACTCGATCTTATGACGTTGAAATATCGCAGAAGGACTGTAAAGGGAACTAAGTTTCTACAGGAAGTAAATCAACGGATTAAACCTTGGGGTTGCATGATAATAATCAGCGCCCCAAATATCACCACTGCACCACCAAGCAAATCCCATCGAGACAGGCTCATCTGATCCACAAAACGCAACCACATCAAAGCAGTAAAGATATAGATACCACCATAAGCTGCATAGATCCGGCCTGAAGCAGCTGGATGCAAAGTTAATAACCAGACAAAAGCTGCCAAAGCCAGAGCTGTCGGAATCCATAACCAGTGACTTCTTCCCTGATTCAAAATCAGATAGGGAAAATAACAGCCTAGAATTTCCATCACCGCCGTGACCAGGAACAGACAAAAAGTCGTAATAAGTTTAGTGAACTGAAATTCCATATCTTGTTAAATCTTAGCCAGGCAATAAATCCTGATCAGATCATAGCAATAAAGAAATAAAATAACCCGTGCAAGCACGGGTTATTTTACGATGAGTAGAATTTAGGCTGGTTCAGCAGTCTGATCTTCAAACACTTCAAGTTTCAAGCCTACAGCTTTGCCATTTTCTTTCTTCACAGATACAGCAACATTACCGCCATTATCTGCCAGCTCACCAAACAGAATCATTTCTGCCAATGGTTTTTTCAAATGCTCCTGAATCAGACGCTGCATTGGACGCGCGCCCATCAATCGATCGTAACCATTTTCAGCCATCCATTCACGTGCACTCTGATCCACTTCCAGAATAACTTTCTTCTCATCTAGCTGTGCCTGCAATTCGGTTAAGAACTTGTCGACTACATTTTCAATGATCGTACTTGGCAAGGCCTTGAACTGGATCACACCATCGAGACGGTTACGGAATTCAGGTGAGAATGCTTTTTTCATCGCTTCCTGGTTATCATTGCTGTTGTCTTGTTCCATGAAACCGATACTGACACGTGAAATGCTTTCGGCGCCAATATTGGTGGTCAGTACAAGCACCACATTACGGAAGTCTGACTTGCGACCGTTGTTATCAGTCAATGAGCCATGATCCATAATTTGTAGCAACAAGTTAAATACATCCGGATGTGCCTTTTCGATTTCATCCAGTAGCAATACACAGTGTGGATTCTTGTGAATCGCATCGGTCAACAAACCACCTTGGTCAAAACCAACATAGCCTGGAGGTGCACCAATCAGACGGGATACCGCATGACGTTCCATATATTCAGACATATCGAAACGAACCAGCTCCACGCCCATCAGTTTTGCTAATTGTTTGGTGACTTCAGTTTTACCGACACCCGTTGGACCAGCAAAGACAAAACTACCGACTGGCTTATCTGGAGATTTCAGACCTGCCCGAGACAGCTTGATTGCGGAACCGAGTGCTTCAATGGCTTCATCCTGACCAAACACCACACGTTTCAAATCACGCTCAAGATTTTCTAATACAGTCTTGTCATCTTTAGAAACTGTTTTTGGTGGAATACGGGCAATTTTCGACACGATGTCTTCGATATTTTCTACCGTAATCAGGCTATCGTCTTGCTCGGCTTTTAAACGGCGTTGCGCACCCGCTTCATCGATCACATCAATGGCTTTATCTGGCAAGAAACGGTCATTAATAAACTTCGCTGACAGTTCTACCGCTGATACCAAAGCCTGATCTTCATATTGAACATGGTGGAAATCTTCAAACTTAGATTTCAGACCACGTAAAATATCAATAGTTTCAGAAATTGAAGGCTCATTCACATCAATTTTCTGGAAACGGCGCGATAAAGCATGATCTTTTTCAAAGACCTGACGGTATTCCTGGAATGTGGTCGAACCTATGCAACGCAATGAACCATTTGCCAGTGCTGGCTTAATCAGGTTCGAAGCATCCATGGTGCTGCCCATACTAGAACCTGCACCGATGATCATATGAATCTCATCAATGAACAGCACTGCATCCGGTTTTTTCTTCAAGGCATTGAGAAGTTGTTTCAGACGTTTTTCGAAGTCACCACGGTATTTGGTTCCTGCCACCAGTGCACCGATATCCAGACTATAGATTTCGGCGTTTTCTAATGGTTTAGGCGCTTTACCATTGACAATCAGCCAAGCCAGACCTTCAGCAATCGATGTTTTACCCACACCCGGATCACCGACCAGCAACGGATTATTTTTACGACGGCGACAAAGAATTTGTGCAGCACGCTCAATTTCTTTTTCACGGCCAATTAATGGATCAGTTTTACCTTTTTGCGCTTCGTGATTCAGGTTAGTGGTATAAAGATCCAATGGACCTGAAGCATTGGATGATCCGGTTTCGCCGTCCAGTTCCTCAATTTCTTCTTCGTTCTGCACTTCTTCCTTGCGGGTGCCATGCGACAGATATTGAGTCAAGGTTAAACGGTTAATCTGATGACGTTTCAGCAGATACACTGCAAACGAATCACGCTCTGAGTACATCGCAACTAGAATGTCCGCACCTTCTACCGTACGGTCTCCACCACTTGACTGTACATGGAAAATGGCACGCTGCAGGATCCGGTCAAAACTTTCAGTCGGATGAGGTGCCTGATCGTTATTTTCGCCGAGTTTTGGAGTGTGTTGTTCTACGTATTCTTCAAGTTCTTTACGCAGTACAATAATGTCTGCACCGCATGCTTTAAGGGCATTCACGGCAGAATCGTTGTCGAGTAAAGCCAATAATAAATGTTCTACTGTCAGAAACTCATGTCTCTTTTGACGAGCCATGCTAACAGCCAAACGTAGTGATACTTCTAATTGACGACTGAGCATGCAACCCCCTTAATCTTTAGGCTCTATCTGGCAAAGTAAAGGATGACCTTGTGATCGAGCGTAATTATTGACCTGGTTCGCTTTCGTTTCCGCAATGTCTCTTGGATAGACGCCAGCAACACCTTTTCCTTCATAATGTACAGTTAGCATTACTTGCGTAGCTTGGTCAAGATTCATTGCAAAGTATTGTTGTAAAATTTCAATTACAAACTCCATGGGGGTGTAATCGTCATTCATCAATACCACTGCATACATCGGTGGACGCTTCAACTCTGGCGGTGCTGTTTGTACTGCAATATCAGCATCTTCGTCATGAAAAGGGTCATTTGCCAAGCGTGGGCTTATGTGCCAGTCAACCACACCGGACTGATTAAAAGAATTCTTGATTTCACTTAAACAAATATGACGCTTGTTGCTAGGCATAAGATTTACATTTCACACTTTAGTTTGCATTGGCTTCTGTCTGAGGAATCTCTGACAGGAATGCAGATTGATTTTCAATTGCCTCGCCCTTACTCCAGCTAAAACGGCGGGTAACAGGCTTGCTTGTACCAGTCAGGCGAACTTCTATAAATTCTGGTACAAAACCTTTCGGCATCGTCCAACGACCAGTCAGACGTTCATAATTTTCGAAATTGAAGTTTTTATCTGCCAAAGGCACAACTAAAATTTCAGTTCCCCGAATCAGGCGCAATTCAACCGAACCGGAAACACGCCCTTTGCTTGGACTTACTTGAATCAGATCAAGCTGATATTCAAAGGCATTTTCAGGCAGAGGCTTTACTGCCAGATGCTGAACAGATAAAGGCATGCCACCACGCTGACGCAGTACTTCACGATATAAGGTCGCCAGGCTTTCTGCCTGCGTATATTCATCACGGGTTTTATTCATCGCAAGATACAGGTCATTGGCATTACTTACGGCCAGATCACGTTCCTGCGTTGCTGTATTCAGGGTTTTATTCAGTGTTTCCAGACTGGCTTTCTGCTTTTGTACAACCTCAACCAGCTGTTCAGCATCCGCCTCAAAACCTACAACGGTCAGACCTTGACGATGACCTATCGAATAGCCAAGTAAACCACTACTCAGTACCAGAATTGCAGCACCTATCGCAAGTGGCGTGTTCCCTTTCAGAAATGGCATTTTCTTCTTGTCATCTGTGGTCAGATCGTGAGGCTCATTATTCGGCATTGTCATCTCTTCTATCTTTTTCAAGACACACATTTAAATCGAAATTCAAATGTGTGTGAAGTTGTAATACGTTTTTTATGGTAATAAAGCAATGTTTTGCAAGCCAGCGTTTTCAGCAAAGCCAAACATCAGGTTCATATTCTGTACCGCCTGACCTGCTGCACCTTTCACCAGGTTATCTTGTGCTACCAGAATAACCAGTTTCGTTGGTTGAGGCTTGTACAGTGCAATACGGAGTTCATTGGCACCACGTACTGAACGGGTTTCTGGCGAACTGCCTGATGGCATGACATCAACGAACTGTTCATTGGCATAGAACTGTTCATAGAGTGCCTGCAAATCTGCTGTCTGGCCTGCTTCAGTCAAGTCAATGTAAATGGTTGACAGCATACCGCGAATCATTGGCACCAGATGCGGTACAAATAAAATATGGTCAAATACACCTTTTTGACCTGAGATATTTTCTAACGCTTCTACAATCTCAGGATGATGACGGTGACCTGCTACGCCATAAGCTTTAAAGTTATCTGCATTTTCAGAATAGATCATGCCTAGGCTGGCTTTACGACCTGCACCTGAAACTCCTGATTTAGCATCAATAATAATACTTTCAGGTTTCACTAAGGCTTCCGCAGATTTTAATACTGGTGCAAGGCCGAGCTGCACGGTTGTTGGATAACAACCCGGGTTACCAATCACACTCGCCTGTTTGATCTTGTCACGATTCAGTTCAGACAGACCATATACAGAATCTTGTAATATAGATGGACAAGCATGTTCCATGCCATACCATTTTTCAAACTGCGCCAAATTCTGTAAACGGAAATCTGCGGCAAGGTCAATTACCTTGGTATTGGCAGCTAGCAGTTCTTCTGCATGTTTCATCGCAACGCCATGGGGTGTCGCAAAAAATACGACATCACAAGATTTTAATAAATCAAGGCTGAGATCAGAAAATTCAAGATCAGTATGACCACGCAGGCTTGGGAACATATCGTCTACACGGCGGCCTGCTTCGGTACGTGATGTCAGTGCTTTGACGCTAACGTTTGGATGTCGCAGTAATAGACGTAAAAGTTCAACGCCTGTATAACCTGTGCCACCCACAATACCCACTGAAATCACGATAATTACCTCTAACTAGATGTTTCCTTTATGCCAGGTAGTATGACAGGAAGTTCACATTTTCTAAACTCTTTCACTGAGGAATGCTGATTTTATATATTTTGAAATGCATGTTTAAAGATAAGATTGAAACACCTTTATACGTGTTTGCTCGTTACTGGAGTAGACCAACTATAATGACAAAGATAAATTACAAATAAGAAAGCAGGTAATGCCAGAAAGATAATGGCGTCTAGTCGAATCATAAATGGAATTAACCCTAAAATGGCCAATAGTGTTGCACTGGCTGAAAATTTTTTAGGTATTTGACGATGTTTAATCCATAAAATAGCCATATAAAATAGCATTCCCCACGCGAGCACACCTGTCAGCATAAAAAATTTGACGGTTAAAGGATAATCCATGGGTAAACTTGGGAAAAAAATACTGTATAAAAATAGTCCGTAAAAAAACAGCGCAGGAAGCGAGATTATAAAAATTAAAATTGTGAGGATTAACCGCATCATGAGGAGTTCTAATTTATCGTTATCATTGGTTTTATATTATCGAATAAGCATATAAATGCACAGTCAATGCTACATAGATGCTTCAAATCAATAAAGTCGCCGTGGCGACTTTATTGATGTAAGAATTAAATGGTGAAAAATCCATGTGTCCCATCTTTTTTAAGTTGATCGACTAAACCAAACTCCCAATCCAGATAGGCTTGCATTGCTTCATGTGAGTTATCCGTGCCTTCATATGGACGTTTATAACGATCAATTTGCGGTGAAAGTGCTTGTACATTGTCTACAGTTAACGCATAGCCTGCTTTTTCCCAAGCAACATTACCACCATCAAGTACATACACTTTTTTATGAAATGCTTTAATTTCTTCCGCAGTATAATGGGCCAAAACTGAACGACCGCATGTGAGAACTACGGCGTCTTTAGCCTGAAATGCAGCTTGTTGAATTCGTTCAACTGCTTCGGCCTTAAGTAGCCATGCAGCATCCGGAATATGCGCTTTCTTATACAGTGCAAAAGGCTGCACATCCCAAATCGCGATATTTTGAGTTGATTTTAATTCTTGCAATTGCTCTGGACTAATTAATTCAACAGTATTGACTATTGGTAAATTTGGTATCCACGTACCACGTGTGGTTAATATTTCTGAAAAATCTGTTTCTAGCACATAAACCTCCCAGTTCATCTGCCCTAACCAAGATGCAGTCATGTAGGCACGAATCAGTTGATCATCAATGAGTACAATTCGTGCTCCATGGACTGCTGCGTTGTGATCTGTTTCTTGAACCAGTTGTCCACCTACAACCCAACGCGAACCATCCAGATGACCTTGGATATATTCATCTTCATCACGGACATCAAATATATAGGTTGTACGTTGAGTTTCAGCTTGTAGTTTTTGAAGCTCCTCAAAAGATATGATTCGAACACGCGCTTTTTGTGCCAGCACTTTGGCATTTTCTAAAAGCTCCGGTTTTAGCTCTGTCTGCACATCCTTAAATGATCGAGTTTGAGCATGTTCCAAACTTTGACCCGCAAGCGTCCAACCAATCGTGCCATTTCGCAGTGCATAAACCGGATGTGGGATCTTGGCATTAAGCAATGATTGTGTACCAATAATGCTACGGGTACGTCCTGCACAGTTCACAATAATGGTGGTATTTTCATCTTTCACCAGGTTCGGTGCACGGTAAACCAATTCAGCACCTGGCACGCTTTGACCGGATGGAATACTCATAGTGTTATATTCATCAAAACGACGGGCATCTAAAATGACGATATTGTCGTTCGCATCAATTTTTTCTTGGACCTCTTCGGCACTCAGCCACGGCGTATGTTTATAGTATTCAACCCATTCACCAAAGGCTTTGGTTGCAGAGTTCACATCGATAAATAATTCACCCCCATCACGTGCCCATGCCTGGGTACCTCCCTTCAATACATGAACCTGACGATATCCATAACGAATTAATTTTTGATAAGCACGTTCTACTCGGCCATCTGCATCATCATAGAGTACGATTGTGGTGTCTAGACGTGGTATACGATTCAAAATTTCGATTTCTAAACGTGAAAGAGAAATATTGGTGCTAAATAAGGGATGAGCTTGTGCATAGATATGTTCTTCACGTAAATCGACAATGGCGATTTCTTCACGCGCAAGTAGTTTTGCTCGAATCTGGGCATAATTTAGTTCTGGAATCTGGAACATGGAAAATCTCCTAGATTTGCTTAGGCTATTTATAAAAATAGGAAAAGCCTCGATAAATGTCGAGGCTCTGGGCATTATTGAGTGTTATAGAGATCAGATGTTTTGGCATCAATCGTATTGGGAATCAGCTTTTCATTGAAGAATGCATCTGAAATTTTTTGCTGCTCTGGCATATCTTCAATAGTTACGGATTTCACGTTATAACTTCGGTTAGC
>NZ_AJXD01000027.1:0-31094 GCF_000264725.1 Acinetobacter sp. HA
TTTAGGCATAGATGTATATTTCTGTGACCCACATTCACCTTGGCAAAAAGGCACATGCGAAAATATGAATGGTTTAATTAGGCAATATTTACCTAAAGGGATTGATTTAAATCAGGCAGATCAGCATTATTTAAATCAAGTTGCCATGTCACTGAATACTCGTCCTAGAAAGGCGTTAGATTGGCTTACACCATTAGAGAAATTTGCTCAGCTTGTTGATTATCATATGGCTTTTGAAACTGTCGCACCTCATGTTTGAATTCGCCCTATATCAATCTCATTCGGATTTTACGTAGCCATGTTCAAGACTGAAAATATAATTAAAAGAATAAAAAAACCACTTCAATTGAAGTGGTTTTCTATTAAATCATCTAAACTTATTTTTTAAACGGAAAAGCATATTTCACAATACGCTTGATCACGCTGCCGTACTGTTTTACCAGACTGGCATTGTTGTAGTTCAGACCATATTTCTCACAGACTGCCTGAACTTTTGGCGCCATTTGACGATAACGACGTGCAGGTACATCAGGGTATAAATGATGCTCAATCTGATGGCTCAAGTGACCAGTCAGAATATGAAATGCTTCAGAGCCTGTCAGATTCGATGAACCACGAATCTGGCGCATATACCAGTGACCACGGCTTTCGTTTTCCAGTACTGATTTCGGGAATACTTCAACATCCTTGGTAAAGTGACCGCAGAAAATAATACTAAATGTCCAAACGTTACGGATACCATTTGCCACCATATTACCAGCAAACACCGGCAATGCAGCAGGACCTGCAATTAATGGGAAGAAGATATAGTCCTTAAACAGCTGCTTGGTAATTTTACGCTGCATTGGTTTCCATTCTTCTTTGGTCTGTTCCTTGGTTTTACGACCCTTGAAATATTTACCCAGTTCCAGGTTTTGAATCGCTACGCCCCATTGGAACAACAGGCAGAATGGAATGCTGTAAATCGGTTGCAATAAATAACCCGGTTTCCAGCGTTGTTCAGGGAACAGACGAACCAGACCATAGCCGATATCATCATCCATACCTTTAATATTGGTATAGGTATGATGCTTAAAGTTATGGGTTTGACGCCAGTTGTCAGAAGTACCCACAATGTCCCATTCATAAGTCTGGCCATTCATCTTAGGATCATTCATCCAGTCGTACTGACCGTGCATGACATTATGACCCAACTCCATATTTTCCATGATTTTGGCAAAACCAAGCAGACCTGTACCTAAAATCCATGCTGGAGGGAACCAGCCTGCGAACAATAACGCACGACCCGCAATAGAAGAGTAACGAATTGCAGAATAGACACGACGGATATATTTCGCGTCTTTCTCGCCCAAGTCATCTAGCACTTCCTGCTTGATCGCATCAAGTTCACGCGCAAGTTCGTCCAATTCTGTCTGTGTCAGTTCACGGTTTTTCGGATTTTTAAAATACTGAAATTTTACTGGCATATTCATAGTGATCAACTCGCTTATAGGTCGATGACAAGGTCAGTCTGCGCTGAATTCACACAAATTTTCAGGAGATTTCCTGGTTCTTTATTTTGTGCGCCATTGACTAAATTTTTGGTAGAACCTTCAACTTTATTGCAAGCGCATTTATTACAAATACCCATACGACAGCCGTGGTTCGGTTTAATATTTTGCTGTTCCAGACTCGCCAGAATAGACTGACCTTTTGGAATGCTAACAACTTTATTAGATTGCGTCAGTGTGACATTCACAAAGCCTGTTTCAGTGTTATCGTCCAGACTCATGCTGAAAGCTTCAGACTTAAATACTTTGGCATGAGCAAACAGTATTTCTGCCTGAGCGACAAAACCTGATGGACCGCAAGCATAGACTGTTGTCTGATCAATATTTTGAAGATCGGTCAGATGACTTTGATTCAAGCGTTCCGCAGCCGGTTGTTCCTGAGTCGCGAATACTTTAAAGCTAAAGTTTGGATACTGCGCAGCAAATTCTTCAAAACGTGATTTGAATGCGACATCTTGATAATGCTTTACCCAGTACAGAAGCTGTACTGGCTGTTGACTCAGCTTGCCAGTCTTGCTCAATGCTTCGAGCAAACTCAGCATAGGTGTAATACCACTACCCGCTGCCAACAACAGCATTGGTGTTGCTTCAACAGCTAAAGTCATATCACCAAATGGCAAACCGAATTCAATAATGTCACCAACTTGAGCGATATTTGCCGCCCAATGACTTACCTTACCATCTTCAACTTTCTTGATGGTCAGTAACACATGTTGCTGATCTAGCTGCGTCAGACTATAGCTACGCTCGTAACGAATACCATTTACCACAACGTAAACTGGATGATGCTGGCCCGCTTCGCCAAATTTGAACAAGCGATTGACCTGAATTTTCAGGCTGACCATATCCTGGGCAGCATTTTCTTTATGCACAATCTTGCCCAATGGCTGGTTCAACGACCAGAGTGGGTTAAATTTCTGCATCCAGAAATTAATCGCATGCTGATCAATCACGCTTTCTTTAAAGAAATCGATCGGCGATTTACGTTTTGCGAGTACCTGCATCTTCATAGCAATCTTGTTGGGTTTTGAATTATTATACACATGTATATATATTTGTATATACACCTGTATTGTTTCTATTCATTTCACAAGTTTGCTGGGCTTCGCTATAATACTGGAATGCCTCATATCCAATACATGACGAGTCTTCAATGAAAATAAGCAGTGACGCTTCCCTACTCAAAACAAAGAACATTGATGAACCGATCATTGTACGCAGCGTGGGGCGTAAGGCGACCATTACCAAAGAAGAACTGTTTCAGGCAGCCTTGAATCTGATTGGCCCACAAAAAAGTATTGCCTCTTTAAGCCTGCGTGAAGTAGCACGCGAAGCCGGTATTGCACCGAACAGCTTTTATCGTCACTTTAAAGATATCGATGAACTGGCAATTGAACTGATTGACCGTGCCGGTCTGGTATTGCGTAAGATTCTGAATGAATCGCGTTTAAAGGCATCGAAACAGAACAGTATTATTCGTAGTTCAGTAGAAGTATTTATTGCCCAGTTAGATGCTGATGAAGGCAACCTGAGTTTGTTACTCCGTGAAGGCTATACTGGTTCACAATCATATAAACAGGCGGTAGAACGTCAACTCCAGTATTTTCAGCAGGAATTACAGGAAGACCTGGTACGTCTGGAAAGACTAAATAAAAGCCGTCTGCTCTATCCGGATATTGCTGCCAAAGCGATTACCCAGCTGGTATTTAACATGGGTGCCAAAGTGATAGATATGCCAGCTGATGAACGTCAGGAAATTGCTGAGCAGACCATGATCATGATACGCATGATTTTGGAAGGTGCTCGACATCTCGATCAGTCTCAAATCCGTTAATCTTGATGAATACAAGCTAAATAAAAAGAGATACCGATCATCTCTTTTTATTCGATATTATCCCAAAGTTTTCAGTTTGGCTTTTACATATTCAGCTACCTGTTTTGGCTGTTCCAGTGGAAACATATGTCCACCTGGCAAGACTGAATAATCAATTTGATAAATTTTCTTTAAGCCTTGCGGTAGACCCTGTTGATAGAACTGGCTCTGTTCTGCAGTGATGAGGTGAATGGGAACTTGCGGTGCTTTACGCGGGGTACGCCACCACCAGGCCGGAACTGTCCGAAAGATTTCTGCTTCAACCTGTTTTGGAATTTTTAAAGTTACGCCACCGCGCTGTTGATCTTCAACAATTCCACTGTCGATATAGTCCTGAAAACACTGTTCATCAAAATGCTTAAACAGGCGATTCGATCTCAGCGCTTCCACCGCGTCCAGCTGAGATGACCAGTGGTCTTTACGCTTTAAAGTAATACCTGCCGGAGTAAAGCGATCAATACTTTTTAAATTGAGCTTTTTCACCAGTTCAAATAACGCACTGTTTTTCCCAATCACAAAAGGCGGATCCATAATGATGAGCTTAGAAAATAAAGCTGGCTTTTTATAAGCTGCCATCATCGTAACCAAACCGCCAAAAGAGTGCCCAAGTCCAATCACTGATTGTCCTGAAAATTGCTGTTCAATATCGGCAATCACCTCATCCACCAAATAACGCCAGTCTGTGGTAATTGGATAATCTGGATTCATGCCGATCAAAGGAATACTTTTAACTGTATATTCATCCTGAAAACCGTTCAGGAACTTCCGATAAGTCGCTGATGGAATGCCGTTGGCATGGGTAAAATGTAAGGCTGGCTTCATGCGGTTATATAGTTTTTCAATCCATGATGTCTGCAAGCTTAACCTTAAAGATGACTAAAAATGAGCACATATTCTTCCAAAGCATGACCTTGAAGTCACCGAATGAAGGATAAAAGCAGCTGGATTATTTTTGCGAAACTGTCAGATGCTGATTTGCCAGAAACTGGGCGCCACAACTGGCTTTGTCACCTGCGACAATCACCGCCCGCCCTAAAACAGTAATGGATTGATTTTTGGCAATGGCGGTCACCACGCTATTGCACTTGGGACAGTAATGCTTCATGCCTTGCAAATGCACAGCGATGCCGTGAATTAATACAGAATTTTCCGCTTCGGCAACTACACCACCATGTGAAGTGTGCGAGCCTAGAGTAATAAACGCCTGAGACATTATTTTGATTTCTTGTTATGGTTTTTTACCATTTTAACCGAAGATGATTTTTAACAACAACCATTTACTGACAGCTCATATCTTCAAATAAATATTCTTATCTAAATGAAATAGTTTTAATCATATAAATCCTCATAATTTCAATTCAGATTTCTTGTAGAAAAATAGCCATAAAAAAAAACAGCCCGAAGGCTGCCTTTTCTTAGATGATTGTTATGGTTTAACCACCACCATCACCTGAATTGCTTCTGGGGTTACAGACAGACCATCCAGTAAGCTTAAACCTTCTTTCTGCAGTTTTTGCAGACGAGAAATTTCATCTTCACGGATGCTTGGGTTGAACTGTTTCAGGTAAGTCAGACGGTCAATTTCATATTGCCATTTGCTGCCATAGACTTCCTTCGCCTGTTGCTTGAATTGCGGCAAAGCAGCACGAGCCAGTTCCAGTGCCTGTTGATAACGTGCTTCAATTACTTCACGACGCGCTTTTACGACCTGACGGCAGCTATTGCCATCCAGATGATGCAAGTATGGCTTCAGGATTTCTGGTGCAATTTTTTGCGACAGATCCTGACCTTTTTCGCTCAGCAATACCCGAACCAATTGTTGTGGCAAGCTTGATGGTAAGTTCAGTGCTTTCGGTGCCACGACATCCACTTTAAACCAGACTTCAAGCAATACTGAACCTTGTGGCAATGCAGCAGACTTCAACACCGCAACATTGGTACTACCAAATCCTTGTGTATTGATCATTTCCATCACACTTTCAGTGAATGGATGTTCAAGCGTCAAGTATTGAGCATCTTCACGGATTTGTGCCTGATCACGATAGAAAGTTGCAGTCATGCCCTCTTCATCCAGAGTCAGACCTTGCACCTGCATTTGATCGGTTGGCTTGATAATCACCGTACCATTACTTTGCTCATCAAAATCAATGTTGGTCGATGCCATAAAGCGCTTCATGAACATTGGCAAAGTCGTATTATCGTCATAGTCTTCAAGCGCAGTGACGATTTCCTGTGCCACCATTGGACGGCAAGAGTTGTATTCCAACAGACGGTCACGGCCTTCTTGCAGTTCTGCTTCCAGCGCCTGACGTTGTACGGTCACTTCTTCTAGCAGGTCTTCAAAAGCCTGACCTTTATCAGCAAGTAAACAGTCTTTTAATTCAATAATGAAGTTTTCTTGCAATGTTTGCGCAGTTGGCGAAATATTGCTGAAAATATTCAGTGCTTCGTTATACCAGCGGAACATACGCTCTTGTGCAGTACCGACCAGATAAGGTACATAGATCTGGATACGATTTTCCTGACCGATACGATCCAGACGACCGATACGCTGCTCAAGCACATCTGGATTTGCTGGCAAGTCAAATAGGATCAGGTCAGAAGCAAACTGGAAGTTACGGCCTTCAGAACCAATTTCTGAACACAGTAAAATCTGCGCACCATAAGACTCTTCAGCGAAATAAGCTGCTGCCTGGTCACGTTCCAGCAGGCTCATGCCTTCATGGAACATCGCAGTACGGATACCAGCATGAAGACGTAGCACATTTTCCAGTGCTTCTACTACTGGACCACTACGCGCAATCAAAAGCACTTTTTTGTGTTTGAGATCAGCGCGGAGTTTTTCCATCAACCACATTACACGTGGGTCTGATTCCATCCAGGAACCATCAAGCTGTGATTCTTCTGGCCACATTTGCTCACGTAACTTGCCATCTTTAGACCAGTTTTCAGGTGCTGGTAATGGTGCTGGCTGGCAGTCCCGCCCCGGGAAGCCCTGAATGGCTTCACGGGTATTACGGAACAGGATACGACCTGTTCCATGGCGGTCTAGCAGTTCGTGAATCGCACGGAAACGTTGCTCAGGGTTATCTTCAATACGATGACCAAGCAGACCTTCAAGTGCTGCCAGATGCCCTTCTTCAAGTGGCATATCTGACATTAGCACTTCAGCAATTTTTGCAGTCTGCTGATATTGTGCTTCTTCATCCAGGAAACGGTCTAATGAACTGAAACGTTGTGGATCCAGCAAACGTAAACGCGCAAAGTGCGATTCCACACCCAGCTGTTCAGGTGTTGCCGTTAACAATAATACGCCTGGTGTTTTTTCAGATAGTTCTTCAACCAGATCGTAACGGTCGTTACCACCCTCTTCTTCACTCCACATCAAATGATGGGCTTCATCGACAACAAGAAGATCGAAACCAGCTTCAAGCGCCTGCTCACGCAGGTCTTCGTGATCAATCATCAGGTCAATAGAAGCAATAATGCGCTGTTCAGTCAGGAACGGATTTAGATCAGGATCGTGTTCTTTGATCGATGCAGTACGGGTTAAATCAAATAGTGAGAATTCCAGATTGAAACGACGGCGCATTTCAATCATCCACTGATATTGCAGTGAATCTGGTACCAGAATCAGAATACGTTCAGAACGGCCAGTTTTTAACTGTTGGTGAATGATCAAACCGGCTTCAATGGTTTTACCCAGACCTACTTCATCCGCCAGCAATACACGCGGTGCAAAACGTTTACCGACTTCGTGTGCGATATACAGCTGATGCGGAATCAAGCCTACACGTGAGCCAACCAGACCACGTAACGGGCTGCTTTGCATATTGGCTTGCATGAGCATAGCTTCAATACGCAGATCATACCATTCTTTATAATCAATTTGGCTAGCCAGCAAACGGTCTAATGGCTTAGACAGTTGAATGGTTGCACCAATACGGGTTTCATTCAGAGCTTTACGTTCCTCAGTACCATCACTTAAAGTACGTACAACCTGATAGCGCACCACGCCGTTGCGATCTTCAAAAGATTCAACTGTCCAGGTATTGCCTTCCTGGTCTTGCAGTTCATCATTTACATTAAAAATGATACGAGACAAAGGCGCATTGCTACGTGCATAGACACGGGTTTCGTCGCTTTTCGGGAATAAAATACTGACCGATCGCTCATCAACATCAATGAGAACCCCCAGACCGAGTTCTGTTTCAGTATCTGATAACCAACGTTGACCAATAGCAAACTGCTGCAATTTTTCCACCTTTATCTTAAGTACAAGACTGTAAAGATTATGCTCAAAAATAACACATCATTTGAGCAAAATTTCACATCTTTAAGCAATATATTTTGACACAAAGCCCACCAAAAGTGGGCATCAATAACGACGATTAAACGAGTATTTCCTAGAATGGTGCCGGGCAATGAAACTCGACTTTTTCTGCATTTTTAGGATGAATAAAACTGAGCTGTTCTGCATGCAGGCACAGGCGTGGCATCAACTGTTGCTGTTGCACTGTAGCATATAAAGTATCGCCAATAATTGGATGACCGAGATACTGCATGTGTACACGGAGCTGATGTGAACGGCCGGTAATGGGTGTCAGTTTGACGCGAGTAACGGGCTGTCCCTGAATTTCAAAATGCTCGACTGCCTGCCAGTGGGTCAATGCGGGCTTATTATGATTTGGTTCAGCAACATGTAATGGTGGACGGCTTGGATCATAGATCACCGGTATATCGACAGTACCTTCACCGTCTAATGTTCCGGCTACAATAGCTTGATAGGTTTTATCGGTTTGGCGTTCCTGAAACTGGCGCGAAATAGATTTTTGTCCTTCACGGCTTAAGGCAAAGACCAGAATTCCTGAAGTGTCCCGATCGAGACGATGAATAAGCAGTGTTTTTGGTTCTAATTCTACTAATCTGTTAATCAGGCAATCTTGCAAATCTTCTGTTTTACCGGGTACCGTGAGTAAACCTGCCGGTTTATGAATGACCATAAAATCGTCATCACGATGAATCAGATGTTCGGTTAGAAAATTGCTCAAAGTTCAATCCCTGGCTGATCGCGCAAAACAAGGCGGCAATGATAGAAAGCTTGGCACAGAATTACAATGTCGTTTTCTGTAATTGCCGATGAAATTTCCGATTATATTAAGAAAATTACCCAATTCGTGCTTATCTGCGTGTTGATTGCAGAACAAAACTCACCAGTTCTTCTAGTGAAGGATATTCATAAACATCTTCATAACGGATATTTGCACCATTAGCGCGCCACACACCAACCAGGCTTACCACAGCGATCGAGTCTAGTCCGTATTGTCTTAAATCTACATGTGGATCAATATTTAGTGCATCCATATCCAGCTGTTCAGCTACTGCTAACATAATACCTTTGCTCGACAACACATATTCTGCTGGCGCACTCAGATTCCATAATCGGGTCAAGCTATAACTATTCATATGATGCAAGCCTTGTGCCGAAATATTATCAATCCACTGGATATGCTGTTCCTGATTTGGCAATAGGATCGCATCATCAATCACGCAAATTTGCTCAGTCACACTTTGTAAATGTGGCAGGATTTGTTTCAACATTGGGGTGATTGTGCCTGCAAAGATTAACTGTGGATGGGTTGAGGCATATTCACCGAGTTGCTGCATACCTTGAATCAGATCATCACCGTACAGATCAACAATGGGAATATCGAGTGCTTTGGCTTTGTTGCTGATTTGAATCAGGTTGTGCATAAGCACACTGTCTTGAATGCCCTGTATCATGCGTAGATTTTGTAAGCCTACAAGAACTAAAACAGATTGTGCTGATGCCAATTGCCATTTGGCTTGAGATGGTGCGAGTTGGATTTTTTTAGGCATTGGGTACAGCATAGTAAACTCTTATAAATACAAAATGGCATGAGGATTCATGCTATTTTAGTCTAGTCTCAATTTGAAAAAATTTTGATTGTACAAACATTTATTGAACTAATTTCATATAACACCCTTATATTAAATAGACATAAATTTAGTAAATTATTCATGCTCCATCTTTAGAAAAACTTGCAGATTCTTTTTTAATTTGTAATCCTTGTCACTAAGGGTGTCTAGCTAAGCTAAGGCAGGTGTGTGTTGTAGTCGGGCCGCTACAATAATGATAAAGAGCGCCTGTATGTTGAATTTCAAGATTTTTAATAAAGTCTCTACAGAAGTATTGACGATAAAAAATGACCTCCAGCTTAATTCTGAGCAGCAATTAATTAATAAATATAGAACTTCTACTTCTGAAGATTATAGACAAGCTATTGTTTTGATCTTTAAAGAACGTGGTTACACTAGACTAGAAATAGGCCAAATATTCGAAAGGTAAATTTAAACTTTTTCTAAAATTAATATAATAAACTTGACATGAAATACGATTTTTATTTTATATAGAAAACCCCCCTCATTACCGATTGGGCTTTTATTTGATATTTCACGTTCCACGCTTCATTTTGGAACAATTTATTGAATTGAGTTAATCAATTTCTATTTTGAATTAGCTTAGCTGCGCCAAAAACTTCTCAATCGCCACCTGTGCAATCTCCGCATCTTCAAATGACTTTACACCAGATACACCCATCGCACCCACCAACTGCCCTTGATACAGAATCGGCTCACCACCTTCCAACATACCCGAGAAGGTATCCATTGTCAGAAAGCCCATTTGGCCGCCTTTAATAATATCTTCAAAAAGCTTGGATGGACGGCGACTGATTGCAGAACAACGTGCTTTTTCCAGACACAGGTTTGCTGTCATAGGTGAAGCACTATCCATACGCTTCATCGCAAGTAAATTACCCGTTTCATCCACCACCGCAATGCTGACATTAAAGCTATTCTGAATCGCATATTGATGGGCTTGATCTAATAAAAATTCTGCATCACTTAAAGTCAAATAATGTTTGGTTTGCATTTTGATCTCAAATTAACTGAAGCTTCCCTCTCCTTTTAGGGGAGGGTTAGGGAGAGGTGTGATCTTTATTTACAACGATGAATACCCTCTCCTGAGCGAATATTAAAAGCATTGCTTATAAATTGCTTATAAAATGAAGCCCAAGAGAGGGTTAGGGAGGATTTAAAATTTAGCCTTTCATCTCAGCAAAAGTTTCTTTTGCTGCTTGAATGGTATAGGCAATATCTTCATCGCTGTGTGCAGCAGAAATAAAGCCAGCTTCAAATGCTGATGGCGCCAGATTTACGCCACGATTGAGCATCCCATGGAAGAATTTACGGAAAGCATCGACATCGCATTTCAACATTGAATCGAAGCTGGTGATGTCTTCTTGATCAGTAAAGTATAGACCAAACATACCACCGACTTGTTGGGTCTTGAATGGAATACCAGCTTCATCCGCAGCAGCTTGTAAACCAACCAGCAGTTTCTCAAGTTGCGCAGTCAGTTTTTCATAGAAGCCCGGTTCACGCAGATGCTTAAACATCTCGATACCAGCACGCATTGCCAGTGGGTTACCTGACAAAGTACCTGCTTGATACACCTTACCAAGCGGTGCGATGCATTCCATCACTTCACGTTTACCTCCGAATGCACCCACTGGCAGACCTGCACCGATGATTTTACCTAAAGTGGTTAAGTCAGGAGTTACGCCATAATGTGCTTGCGCGCCACCAAGACCCACACGGAAACCTGTCATCACTTCATCAATAATGAAAACTGAACCATGCTCATCACATACATCACGAATGGCTTGCAAGAAACCGTCAATCGGTTTCACCAGGTTCATGTTACCTGCCACAGGTTCAACAATCACACCCGCAATTTCAGAACCGAACTTGGCAAAGCATTCTTTTAAGGTAGCGATGTCATTGTATGGAAGTGTTAAAGTATGTTTTGCAAAGTCCGCTGGTACGCCCGCAGAAGTCGCTTCGCCCTCGCCTTTGGTCAAAAGCCCTGAACCTGCTTTTACCAGTAAGGAATCCGAGTGACCGTGGTAACAACCTTCAAACTTCACGATCTTGTCACGGCCAGTA
The DNA here is from genome assembly GCF_000264725.1 of Acinetobacter sp. HA. Lineage (NCBI taxonomy): Bacteria > Pseudomonadati > Pseudomonadota > Gammaproteobacteria > Moraxellales > Moraxellaceae > Acinetobacter > Acinetobacter sp. HA. The sequence goes on from NZ_AJXD01000027.1 coordinate 11,455, forward strand.
TAACCACGTGCCAGACGGATCGCAGTCATCGTTGCTTCAGTACCTGAGTTGGTCATACGAACCAGTTCAATTGATGGCATGATATCGCAAATGATATCCGCCAAAGTCGTTTCATGAACCGTCGGTGCACCAAAGCTTAAGCCATCTACCGCAGCATCCTGAACAGCTTTAATAATAGCTGGATGCGCATGACCCAAAATCATCGGCCCCCATGAACCGACATAGTCCACATAACGTTTACCATCGACATCGTATAGATAAGCACCTTGTGCTTTCTCGATAAAGACTGGCGTACCGCCTACGCCGTTAAAAGCACGTACAGGTGAGTTTACGCCACCTGGAATATGTTTATTGGCTTGTTTAAATAGTTGTTCTTGCTTTGGAGATAAACTCATGAAAATCACTCAACTCAAAAAAATAAGATAAGAAATAAAAAATTAAGCTTGTTCAGCAAATAGTTCTGACCAGTCATACACACGTTGACCGACAGTAGACATTGAACGACCTAAAACATCGTTAATAACCGCACAAAGATCCGCACCTGCCCCAATCACCTCTTTCGAGTTTTCAACAGTTAAGCCACCAATTGCACAGATGGGTACATTTAATTTTTGCTTGGCCAGTTTTAAAGTTTCCAAGCCAATATTGCCCGCTTCAGGTTTGCTATCAGTGGCATAGATCGCGCCAAATGCCACATAATTTGCACCATCTGCAATGGCTTGTTCAGCCAGCTCAAGTGAGTTGTTGCAACTACGACCAATCAAAACATTTTTAGGTAACCGTTCAACAGCTTCCCGAATGGAACCATCACCCTGCCCCAAATGCACACCTACGCCATATTTTACCGCAGTTTCTAAATCATCATTAATCACAAATGGAACTTTATATTGTTCACACATTTGTTTCATATATTCGATTTCATAAGCCTGATTTTCTTTCGCCACTTTTTTACGACGATACTGAAGTACTGCAACTTCATAAGTTGCCATCGCACCTTCAAGTTTCGCAAGAAGAAGTTCAATTGGATCATCATTGGTAATTAAATATAAACCGCGCATGACTGCCGCCATTCAAAATACATCAGCTATTATAGGCATAACCAAGAGTATGATGACACCATGCAAACTTATATAACGACATATTTTCAGTAAATAAATACAAGGAATGCAGTATCAAAATAACCAGTTCATTTAATGTGGAAAATTAATAATTTCAGGGATAATTTATATCTGCTATTTGACTTAAATAAATCACATAAAAATAATCATCAGTTATGAATCACTCATTTGATACCCTGATTTTTATGCACCCAATTTGTAGGAGCATTGCAGAATGTCAGGTAATAATTTTACCTTGCCGGATGTTGGCCATAAAAAAAGCCCGGAGAAGGTCACTCCAGGCATGGAAAACTGTGTAATTCTTGCTGCTATATCTTTTGGTAAAATATTACCTTTAGACAACGCCTTAATTATTAGAACATTAACTCTAAGCTTGCAAGCGTTTTCCTGTAATTTTGATGACCCATCAATACATTTTTTTATTTTTTAATCCGTTTTAACTTGGAATCTTGTCCTGATCACGACTAATCAGGCTGATATTGCCACGCAATACATCAGCAAACATACGCCAATCCGAGACAAAACTATATAGTGGCTGCTTAAAGCTAGCGGGCTTGTTTTTCTCAAAAATAAAATGTCCGATCCAAGCACAGGCATAACCCGATGCCAGTCCATAAAGAAAATATTTAGGTTTACGCTGTATGATCGCCTTGCTAAAGAAATACAGCCCGATACTGCTCCCTGCTACATGCAGACGGCGACTCATAATATTGCGGTGTTCAGTCAGATAAAATCGATAAAATTCATGATAATCACGGATCGGCATTGGCTGGCTAACTGCTAGCGTCAGATTCGCTTTAGGTTCTACTTGTGCATTCATGGCATCATCCTGATATTTTTAATTTCACATTAGCGCATTATTTAAACATTTAAAAGTGCGATTTCATGCAGTGAGCTTTCTCAGCTATGTTTAATTTTCCTTGAATCTAGCATGCTTTCAACTGCTTAGGCATGAATAAATTCTATCAATTTAAACAGGTTCATGATTTTTTTAGCCTGGTCAAGTCTTACTAAAAAAATGATTTTAGTTACAATCTTCGACTTAAAAATTAAAAACATGATTGCAGCGTATATGTGCTCACATCCACAGCATATACAAAGCACCATCAGCTCTGTCTATCACCTTTATAGACAGTACAAACAGGATATTTATCATGGTTGAAGTTGAACTTAAATTTCAGATTCCTGCAGCACGCCGCACTGCGCTGTTAAAGGCACTTGATCCGAAGAAGTCCGAACAGATTCAACTACAAGCCAAATACTATGACACCGAAGACCGTCTGCTTTCAAAAAGTGGCGTAGCCCTCCGTCAGCGTCTGGAAGGCACTCGTTGGGTACAAACCTTAAAAGCAGCCGGTAAAAGCCATATTGAACGTTTTGAACATAATCATGACTTGGGTGAACTGGAACGGGCACCTGAACTGGATCTGAATATTTATGCCGCTGCACCAGAAGCGCAACAAATTTTAAATAATGCACTGGGTGATCAGATCAGCCAGCTCAAGCTACAGTTTGAAACGGATATCACCCGTACCCTGCGCGTGATTGAATATGAAGGCACTGGAATTGAAGTTGCCCTCGATATCGGTGCGATCCGTACTCTAGATGCCGAACAGGAAGTCCATGAAGTCGAATTCGAACTAAAAAGTGGTTCAGTTGAACAATTGCTGGCATTTAGCTTTGAATGGGTTAAGAAATATCAGCTATGGCTCGATGTGCGCAGCAAAGCAGAAATCGGTAACCTGCTTGCAACTCAGCAAAAAGTCAGTCCGGCAACCCAGGTAAAAGAATTCCAGCTCAGCAAAAAAGATAGTGCAGCCAAAGCTTTATGTAGTCTGATTGCCCAGCAGATGCAGCATTTACTGCCGAATATCGCAGCAATCTCGGCACAGGTAGCTGAACAGGATCATATCGATCAGGCTCAGCAAGCGCTAGAGCATTTGTATCTAAGTGTTCTGTTATTTAAAAACTGGCATTCTGGCATTTCGGATAAATGGGCACATCAGCTGGAAGCTTTTAAGAAGCAGTTTGAACACTTGCAGCATTTACAGCATATGCAAAGCACATTAGCCGCCTTTTTACAGAATCCGACTACTGCAGAAAACCTGAGTAAAGATATTCTATATACTAAGGAAAAACTGGGTAATCTGGTGAAGTCGACACAGAATGTGCATCACTATCTGGAACTGCTGATCTTTAGCCTGAAAGAAGATGTCAAAAGCACACAGGATTTAAAAACCGTAGCGCAGGCAACTTTGCAACAGCAATATAAAGCTTTACAAGAGCAGATGAACCAGACTGAAATTCATGATTTTGAACAACTAGATCTACTTGCGGTGCGTATTCAGGAACTGAAGTTCAGCTTTCCAATTCTGACTTCAATTTATGATGTGAAAAATCTACAGAAATACAGTAAGGCGCTAAATGATGCGCAGCTGGCAGCAGCTGAATACCAGACTCTAGCCTCCTCAGCAGTCTATATTCAGCAGACTGAGCTTGAAGCCAGTGACTGGTTTGTCTTGGGCTGGCTGACTGCAAAGCAGGAAGTTTATGCACAAAAACTGCTAGAGGCCACAGAACAGTTTCTGATAAGCCGCAAGTTTTTAAAATAAAGTCGCTTTATCAAGTTTTATTGCAGTTGTAGAAAATCCATCCTAAAGCACTTCAGTCGCAGAGGTGCTTTTTGTTGCATTTGCAGCTTATCTTTTCCAAACGCTTTGGGCTATATTCACTATTATAATTATTAGACGCCGTATCGAGGAGGAGCACCCGATGGCAGAAATCGAACTCAAATTTCAAGTTCCCTCCCACATGCACGCACAGCTGCAACAAGACTTCATCAGTTTAACGCTAGTGCGTAATCATCTCTGGGCTCGTTATTTTGATACGACTGAGTTACAGCTGCGCGAGCATGGCATTGCTTTACGGCAGCGCCTGGAAAATGAAATCTGGCTACAGACCCTTAAAGCTCCTGGGAAACAGCCTTTTGAGCGTCTGGAGGTGGAATTTGAGCTAGGAAAAGAACAGCCTGAACAATGTGACCTTAAACACTATAAAAATTATCCTGAAGTCAGTGAACTGCTTAAAGAAGCATTAGGATCACTAAAAATTCCTTTACATCTGCAATTTGAAACTGAAGTGCAACGTTCTATTCATGTAGAAAACTATAAAAACAGTGTGATTGAAATTGCTTTTGATCAAGGTGAAATCCGGCATGGTACAGAATTTATTGCCATTTATGAGCTGGAATTTGAACTCAAACAGGGACAGCTGAGTGAACTGATCGAATTTGTACAACCCTGGATCCAACGTTATGACTTATGGCTAGACAGCCGTAGCAAGTCAGATCGTGGCTATGCTTTGATTGAAGGCAGCAGCATTACACCTGCTCAACATCAACTGCCGCTGGTATTAAGCAAGGATGATAACCTACATGGCATGTTGCAGAAAATTATTAGAAATACCTTGCAGCACCTACTTCCTAATGCGACGGCGCTGTCTACTGAACATTATGACAGTGAACATATCCATCAAGCTCGGGTCGCTATCCGTCGTCTGCGCAGTGCCTTGCGCTTTTTTAATGTCGATGAGCTAGAAATTCCTCCAATTTGGGTGGAACAACTGACTGAGCTTTTTCAGCAACTCGGTGCAGCACGTGATCGCGATGCCTTGGCTGAAAGCTTATTGCCACAACTTGAAGCTGCTGGATCACCGATTCTGAGCTTACCACCGGCAACAGAAGAAAATGTCGATGTAGAACAGGTGTTCCGGGAACCAGAAACCAATTATCTGATACTGGACTTACTGCGTTATAGTGAAGCAGAACCTAAACAGGTCACCACAGATATTCGTGTACTGTATAAGCGTCTAAGCAAATTACATCAGCAGATCTGTGCCGATGCTGAACAGTTTTGTGAGCTGGCAATTGAGGATCAGCATCGTACCCGTAAACGGGTAAAGCGTTTACGCTATAACATCGAATTTCTGCAAAACCTGTTTCCAGCCAAACAGGTGAAAAATTATCTTAAAGCGTTAAAACCGCTACAGGAAAGCCTGGGTCAATATAATGACCTGCATGTTGCAGAAAGCCTATATCAACCTTATGTGAAACGAAAGCCTAAAGCATGGTTTGTGCTGGGCTGGTTACATGCGGAGCAACAGCGCCTGCAAAAGGAAATTCAGGCAGAGTTACAGCAATTTGCCCAGGTACAGCCTTTCTGGAAGAAATAGATCAGTAAATACTTAACGATATTTACCGTAAACTTTCCAGATATTGTTATCGGCAAGCGGATCGTTATAACTGTCACTGCGCTGTTTACGTGGCTTATCTCGTGCATCTACCAGTTCGAAATTCTGCTCTACGCTCAGAACAATACCATTCACATAGAATCGAGTCCGGGTATATTCACTTTGCCCATGCTGGAACACATAAGTGCGTAAATCGACAAATTCCCGATGTGCCACCAGCGCTGCTGTCTCATCACTGTCTAGCCAGCGTTGCATCGCCTGAATCTGTGCCGGCTCGAATTGACCGCATTTTTCTACCAGACTGGCAATGCCGCGAAAAGTTTTTGATTCTTTGGCGCGGGTTTTATTGATCCGGATACGATCGACATGAAAATAGAATAATGGCAGATTTAAATGGCTAGGCAGATGAACTGCATCCAGCACTTCATCTTCCATAAAAGGCTGAAACAGATCCTGCGCCCTTTCAATCAGACCCGTCCACTGATGATAATATTCTTCCACCTGCGACTTGCTGCCATAATAAATTGGTAGTCCTTCAACATTGGTCAGATTGACTGGTGGCCAGATATTTTGACGTAATAAGGCAATGTCACTTTTTAGGCTTTGTACAGCAATTGCATCTTGCATGGGAATCACATTTTTATGCTTAGGCTATTTTTAGATTAAGGCAAAGGTTTAGTTTCTGCAAGGCTTTGCCTATAATAAGTCGATTAAGATTTTAGTGTCAGGAAAAATTCATGGTTCAAAAGATTGAAGCGACCGATGTAACCGAAGAAGAAGCGTTAAATGCTGCATTCTTTGAACGTGCTGATGAATTTATCAAGCAAGCCAATGAGTTTAGCCGCGTAGAAAAAGGCTCTCAGGACAATCCTGCAGAAAAGCGTGGTCAAGTCAGCGCTTCGATGCTGTTTGCAACTGCCCGTTTTAATACCTGGGTGGCAGCCAACAATTTCAAAGACGGCAATGAAATGCGTGATGCCAAAGATCAGGTGATGTCTTACATTCTTCAGCAGTTCCAGATGATGCTGGAAGACAATTATGATGAATACTGCGAGCAGTTCGAAAACTATTTGCGCTTCCGTCATAACGAAGAATTCCATGCTAACAAGCATAAACATGATCATGACCACGATCATTAATGCTCAGCCCTTCGGGGCTTTTTTTATACCTGGCATTTTTAGATCAACTTTTTGCATTGACGCCCGTATTATTTTACTTCTATATAGCAATAAGAATAATTCCAATAACAACAAGGAAAGTCATGCAGCTTAGCTTCCCCATCATCGACCCACATATCCATCAGTGGGATCCCTATCACACCCCTCATGCGGCAGCACTGGCAGTCAAACTGTTTGGTAAGCATCCTCGCCTGCTGGACCGTATGGTGCGCCTCCTGAATCCCAAACCAATTATTGAAACGATAGGCCTGACTGAACACATTACCGCACCTTATTTACCTGCCCATTATAAACAGGATATTGGTCGTTATCAGGTTGAACAGGTGGTACATATTGAAGCTGGCTGGCATGAACACAAAGGCACAGGTGTCGTGAATGAAACCCGATTTGTAGCCGGTCTGCCTTTTCAGGCACACGATCTGGCATTAGGTGCAATTGTGGCTACGGCGGATCCACGCAGGAAAGACTTTAAAAAATTACTGCAACTCCATCAGGAAGTTTCGCCCAAGTTTCGTGGGATCCGTAAAATGGCTTCCGTGCATCCGGATAAAGGCGTGCATGCCTGGGCTGATGAACCCCATTTGTACCTTAATAAAAAATTCCTGAAAGGGTTTGAACATCTGGCCAAAGCCGGGCTGAGTTTTGATGCCTGGGTCTATTCCACCCAGATTTCTGATGTGATTCATCTTGCCAAGACTTTCCCTGAAACACCGATTGTTCTGGATCATCTCGGCACGCCTGTTGGACTATTTGGCACAGTGGGTAAAGGTACCGGAAAAACTGCACAGGAAAGGCAACGGATTCTAAAAAACTGGCAAACAGATCTGGCCAAACTGGCAGAGTGTCCGAATGTCATGACCAAAATCTCTGCGCTATTTATGCCAGTGCTGGGTCATCATTTTCATCAGCAGCGACAATTAGCTTCCAAAGCACAGCTCATTGAACTTGCGACACCTCTAATTCAGCATGCCCTAAAATGCTTTGGAACGGATCGTGCCATGTTTGCCTCCAATTTTCCGATGGATCGGGTCAGTGCAAATCTAGTTGATATCATTGATGCCTTTAGCGATATCGTACATAACTATGATGAAAATGCTTTAAAATCTGTTTTTTATGACAATGCTAAAGGTTTTTACCGGCTTTAAAGGTTGAGAAAAAAGCCAGAAATTATGGAATATCTATTACCTCTCACCTATGGAAGATATTTACTATTATTAAAGAATAAACATTTCCCTTCCTTATAAAAAAACCTACCTGTATTGAGGAGGTTTTTAGTCAATTTTATCAGAATTAGGCAGATTTAACGTTTCGTAAGCGTGGTCTGATTTACTGGCTGCCCATATTGATCCGACATCACTTCTACCAGCTGATCAGTATTCAGATACTTCTGAATCACTGCATCGATATCTGCTTTGGTTAAGGCTGCCACCGCGCGGTCACGTTTCTGACGATAGTTCAGGTCACGGTTCCGTTCCAGCTGAGGCACCAGCATGCTATGAATACGGCGATCATCTTCCAGTGCTGTGACACGTTTTTTCAGAATACTGGCTTTTGCAGCTTCGACTTCTTGTGCAGTGACACCTTTGCTACGTAGCTCAGCAATCACCTTACGTATTGAATCCGATACTTGGCCAGAGCGTCCTGCGGTATAGTTTGCGCCAAAGGCCAAGGCACCGGCATTGTCCCATTCAGCGAAATCCACATTGGCACTAAAGCCATAGACCAGGGCATTCTTTTCACGTAATTCCTGTGCCAGACGAGAAGACAGTTGTGAATCACCCAAAATGTGTCTTAATACCAGTAATGCAGGTACATCTGGATGATCTGAACCCACCGGAATTGAAATGGCGGCGACATAGCTGCCAAACTCGCGCTGTTCCGATAATGCATGTACCCTTTCAGCAGTACGCGCGACATATTCAGACTTGAGGCGAGTATAAGGCTCATTGCTCTTCCAGCCCTCAAATTCCTGCTTGATCAGCGTCTGCATCGCTTGAGGTTTAAATTCACCAGTGACCGCAACGCGGGCATGATGGGTTTTAAAGAAACGTTGATACAGTTGCTGAACTTGTTCACGCGTCGCTGCGTTGATCTGCTGTTTAGCCAAGTCAGGTTCAAAGTGATAACGTAAATCTCCCGGCTCATAACGCTCAAGCAGACGCGCAAAAGTCAGACTGGTCACTGTATCCGGTTCTGTATAAGGACGGTCTAAGCTGGACAAAGACTGAGACTTGATCAGGTCAAACTGGCTCTGCTCAAAAGTCGGATTTTTCAATACATTTAGAATGTATTTAAAATATTCTTCAAAATATTCTTTCTTGGCTGAAATCGAAATATTCAGGCCATTGCCTGATGCACTGACATTGGCCGAGCCACTCACTTCAATGGTCTTATCTGAAATCTGTTGCAGGCTCTGAGTCTCAGAAGCCCGCATGATCAAGTAAGCCATCAGATCCAGCAATTCTCCTTTATGCTTGAGTGTTTCAGCTGTACCAAAATCAAGGGCAATCGTCGAATAGACTTTGTCATCGCGAGTCTGGGTTGGGAACAAAGCATACTGAATGCCATTTTGCAGTTTGCCACGCTGGATCTGCTTTTCTTTGCTGGTCAGTAGCTTTTTAGACTCCTTCACATACTGTTTCACTTCCGCCTGATAAACTGAAATATCTTTTAAAGGTTCTTCAGTGACAGGCTGTTGATCCAGGGTTGGTTTGGCTGCTGCAAACTGCTCTTGCTGTTTGGCTGTTTTCTGATCTTCAGGCGTAGGTACAATATTGCCCTGAATGCGGTATTGCGCCTTAAAAAAATCTTTATAGATAGCGTTAGCATCTGCCACAGTCAGGTTTTGAATTGCATCCAGATCCTTAAAATATTTGCTCCAGTCTCCATTCGAAGATGCAATATAATCACTCAGGCGTGAACCTAGTGCTGCTGCATTATTTTTAATGTTCTCAGCGGCATTGCGGCTCATATTTTTAACCCGGTTCAGCTCAGTTTCATTAAAACCTTTACCCTGCTCGACACCATTCTGCAACGCCTGTTCGACCTTTTTCGCATCATGATTTGGCGCATAGACTGCCCCCATGAAGACCATATTGAAGTCCTTATCTAGCCAGGTAGCAGACTGTACAGCTGTCGCTGTTCCCTGCTCGACAACCCCCTGATACAGATGCCCGCTCGGCTGCAAGGTGTATAGCGTTGGTGTTACCGATAATGCGTTCTGCTTAGCTACTTCTGAACGGTTCAGATAGATATTGAATTTGGCAAAATCACTGCCTTTGGCCACAGTAAACTCACGCTGTTTAATCTTTTCAGGACTTAACTCTGGTACTTTCGGCTGTTCTGGTACAGAACGTGCCTTGATTGGACTAAAATGCTGATCAATATATTTCAGTACCTGTTTCTTGTCGAACTTGCCTGAAATTACCATATAGGCATTATTTGGTGCATACCAGGTCCGGTAGAATTGATTCAGTTCCTGCATATTGATCGATTGCAGTTCGTTTAAATCGCCAATTGGCAGACGACCGAGATGCTGGTTACCATAAGCCGATTTAAAGATTTGATCCATCAATACTGAAAATGGCTGATCCAGACGGATTTCACGTTCACGTTTAACAATATCAATTTCAGTTGGCACATATTTTTCTTGCAGTACCAGCTTATCCATCCGTTCTGCTTCAAGCTGAATTACCGCAGCCAGTGCAGTGCTTTCAGGGCGAACCAGATTGGTATATTTGGTGGAATAATAATCCGTACTGGCATTCGATGAGAGTGTGTACTGATCCAGACGACGCTGAAATTCATCGCCTTTAATATTTTCAGTCCCTTTAAAGGCTAAATGTTCTAATAGATGTGCCAGACCACCCTTCCCCTGCGGATCGTTCAATGAACCGGTGAAATAGACCGTATTCATAAAAGTCTTATTTTCTTTGTCATTTGGTGCAAGGACAATTCTTAAACCATTATCCAGTTTATATTCTTCAATATTTTGTTCTGTTTTTACCAATACCGGTTGAGCAAAACTGAGCGTCGCTGCGCCCATTAAAAACATGGAAAGTGTTAATTTTTTAAAACGTAGTGACATTCTGGATCCAGCAAATTTAAACATGAACTTTTTATTCAGTGAACATCATAGAGAATGACTCTCTTGTTGTGAGTTGTATTTTTATAAAAGCTGCTGTTCACAACAGCTTTTAGATATTCTATCTGATTAAAGCAGAATTTCAGCTTTCATATACAGCTTGCCATAACCTGAAATTTCAATCCGGTCATTATCCTGTATCTCACAATACAGCACACCACCCCGGCTTGATCCCTGATAAACAACCAGCTGCTGTTTTCCGAGTTTTTCTGCCCAGATCGGTACGATTCCGGTATGAATTGAACCCGTCACCGGATCTTCATTAATACCATTACTTGGCGCGAAATAACGCGATACACAGTCATACTGTTCTGCACCCGCCGTTAAGGCGACATCCAGCAATGCGCCAGTCGCAGTAATCGCGGTACGGCGATCATTGACCTGTTTCAGTAATTCAAAATCCGGAGCCTCATCCAGCACATCCTGTACCGACTCATATTCGATAATATAGGCCTGTTCATTTAAATAGACATTTTTAAAAGATTTGGTCAAAGCTCCACGCAACATAGCAGGATATTCATCGACCAAAACTGCCCGACGGATCGGGAAGTTCATACGGATTTTTCCATCTTCATCTTGACTAACTATAAAAATACCGAGATTTTTTACATGAAATCGAATGGTTTTATGCGAGGTATAATCCAGAAATAATACAAAGCTGCTGGCCAAGGTTGCATGCCCACAGAAATCAACTTCTTTCGTTGGCGTAAACCAGCGAATTTCATAGTTTTCTGCATCAATGGTCTTCACAAAGGCAGTTTCAGATAAATTATTTTCCAGCGCAATGTTTTGCATCAGGCTCTCATCCAGCCACTCATCCTGCACAATCACCGCAGCGGGATTGCCCTTGAATAGCTCCGTAGTGAACGCATCCACTTGATACATTTTCATTGCTTAAACTCCTTTTGTTTAGCGCTTTAGTTTAAAAGCTTTTTTCGCCAAAAAAATTTATATATGTTAATAAGCCAATAAGTGCATAATTTTTAGCACGTACATTTGTTTATTTTAAGGTTTGCAATGTCTAATCCCCATCTGAAAGCTGTACCCTTGGAAAAATCCTATCGTTTGCTCAATCATGGTCCAACGGTGCTGGTTTCTGCCCAGGATCAGGAAAATACGGATGTTATGGCCGCAGCCTGGGCTTGTGCACTAGAATTCCAGCCAGCCAAAGTCACTGTAGTTTTAGATAAAAGTACCAAAACCCGCAAAATTATTGAAAATTCTGGTTACTTTGCTTTGCAAGTTCCCACGCTTAAACAGCTGAACATGGTGCAAGCCGTTGGAACGATCAGCATGCATGATCAACCCGATAAGTTAGAACAATGTGGTGTGGAACTGTTCCAGTTTGATCAGTCAGACATTCCGGTTGTAAGGGGTTGTGCAGCCTGGCTGCTGTGTGAACTGATTCCTGAACCCCATAATCAGCAAACTCATGACCTGTTTATTGGCAAGGTCATTACGGCTTATGCTGACGAGCGCGTGTTCCGTGATGGACACTGGTATTATCAGGACGTGGAGCGTGAATGGCGCAGCATTCACCATATTGCAGGGGGGCATTTTTATAGCATTGGTGATCCGGTTTCAGCGGATGATATAGACTGATCACCCAACCTATACACTCTTAAAATCAGATACATGAATCATCCATAAACATCGATCCAGCATCTGCATATGCCGGGTAATTATGCTAATTTACTAAATAACTTCAAACGGTTTAACTGAAATGATGCCTTTCAAAATTCACTGTATAGACGTCAAAAATATCTTACAGAACTATATCTGGCTGCTGGAACATACAGACTCCAAACAGGTCGTGGCTGTTGATCCCACGGAAGCTGGTCTGGTACAGGAATATTGCCAGCAGTATAGGCTGGAACTGGCGCAGATCTGGTTAACCCATTGGCATAAAGACCATATTGGCGGTGTTCCTGAACTGATTCAGGATAAAAACATTCCGGTATATGGTCCTCGTGAGGAATTGAGTAAAATTCCATTCATCAGCCATCCTCTAGAGCATGAAGATGAATTCAATTTTCATGGTATCGATGTCAGCATCATCAGTGTACCGGGACACACTTTAGGCCACATTGTCTACTTTATCGATGCGCTAGATGTGCTGTTCTGCGGTGATACCCTGTTTGCAATGGGCTGTGGACGGGTGTTTGAAGGTACTTTTGAACAGATGTACCACTCTCTATCCCGTCTGGCTGCATTACCCCCGCGCACCAAGGTGTACTGTACACATGAATATACACTTTCCAATGCCCAGTTTGCACTGCATGCAGAACCGGATAATCTGGAAATTCAGGAGCGCCATGAACAGGTTGAACGTCTGAGAATGCTAGGCCAATGCACCTTACCCAGCACGATTGAAATTGAACTTAAAACCAATCCTTTCTTGCGTGCAGACAGCGTTGAAGAATTTGCCCGTTTAAGAACCTTGAAAGACAATTTCTAATTAGGGTTTTTATAGAATCTGATTGCTTTTCGCGTAGGCATCCAGCTCTGCTTGGGTCACAACGCGTAAAGCATGAATTTCATCCACCCGAACCAGTAATAAACCGCCCAGTGCTGGCTGATAACGTCTTGCGCTCCCGAATGGCGTATATGCCACTTGAGACTGTACGGTAAATTCAATCCAGTCCTCATGTCCCAACATGACAGCAACCGGTGTCTGATCCTCTTGCTGCATACGTTCAATGCAATCCTTTACATACTGTTCAATATTTACTTGTGTCATATTCAGACTCACTATTTTTTGCAAGTATAAATTATTCTACACATTGATCGAGGACCACTTATTGCAAAAAATGGTCAACCAGATGATTGCTGCAATCTCTACCCAAATTGAAATGAATAACAATTCGACCAGTTGTAGATGCCCCCTAGCTGCTACATACTCAAAACTTTATTATGCTTAAATTTTAGTCAATCAGAGTACGATTTCTAATATTTAGTTACAACATCTAAAAGCATTCATAAATCATAAATTTAGCTATTTATTAGTGAAAATTCATCCAATTATTTGTCTATAAAAAAAGCATTTTCAGGAAATTTAAAGAATTTTTAAAATTTTCCCCTTTAAAAATTTTTTATTCACCCTAATTTATTAAGGAACAGTGATGAAGGAGTTATCTCGTGAAAAAAGTGGTGAAAGCAAAAAATCTTCTGGCATTCCGTCTATGGCTTGAAAAATTGGGGTATTCCGTACGTACCTTGGCAGACAACCGTGGTTTTACATTTAGTTTTAAAAAAGAATATGGTCTGGTGACTTGTGATCTCTCTGGTAATACCCTTGCGATGCAATTGGGTGAAGAATTCGAAGACCATTTGAAAGCTTAATTTGCGTCACTTTTAACGCGAAAGATCAATTCAAACATCTTAAGTTAACGCCAAGCTAGCCCATTTCGATGGGCTTTTTTATAGCTATAAAATTTCAGGCGAAAAAAAAACAAGGCATCAACCTTGTCTCTTTTGAGTGGTGGGGACGGAGAGACTCGAACTCTCACACCTCGCGGCGCTGGAACCTAAATCCAGTGCGTCTACCAATTTCGCCACGTCCCCATCGGGTACCAACTTATCGCCGGCTTTCTCAAACTTTAATGGCAGAGGATCAAGGATTCGAACCTTGACGAACGGTTTTGGAGACCGTCATGCTACCATTACACCAATCCTCTACTCGACCATCTCTACTCATTCTCATAAGTAAATTTGGTGGGGACGGAGAGACTCGAACTCTCACACCTCGCGGCGCTGGAACCTAAATCCAGTGCGTCTACCAATTTCGCCACGTCCCCGATGGCTGTGTATATTATAGAGATCATTTCCCTTTGACAAGCCACTTTACAGGCAATTAGAGTCTAATCTGCTATAAATTAAGCAGTTAAATCTATTTTTTTATTTTTTATCAAATTAATACAGAGAAATGCATCATTTTTATTCTTTTTCTATAAATCGATTCATTGCAATCATTTTTCTGTCTCCTCTGCTCGTTTACTTAAATATAGTGAATCAAAGGTTTCCTTATAGTTTCAATTCCAATCACTTGGTCTAATAAAGACTCATTCATCTACTCTGCCAAATTTCAGGCAAAAAAAAACAAGGTATTCAACCTTGTTTTTTTAAATTTGGTGGGGATAGAGAGACTCGAACTCTCACGCCCAGAAGGCGCTGCGACCTGAACACAGTGCGTCTACCAATTCCGCCATATCCCCGCTGAACTGTATATTATAGAGATCAAGCTTTATTGACAAGCGCTTAAATAAATAATAAAGCCTTATTTAATCAAAAATTAAGCAATTAATTCATTCAGGTATTTTGATGGTCAGATTTTAAAAAATTAAAAACAATTTGATCCAAAAACTTTTATTCATCCAAATTTTTTCGATCAACCCATTTCGAGTGCACTTACATACGTAATAATACATATGAGCAATCATCATCGATTTAAAGAACACAATAAATCTTGGCTCTTTTTACCAACTGAATTCTTTATAAAAACTGGCTACCCTTTTCTATCTCCAAGTGAGCAAGAGCTATCCTTTTATGCATTAAACTGTTTGGCTTTTTTCTGGATGATCGATATAGAGTTTAAAAGAACCGTATTTTTTTCAAAAACTGAATTAGAGATGAAAGCTTGCCGTTAAATTTCAGGCAAAAAAAAACAAGGCATCAACCTTGTCTCTTTTGAGTGGTGGGGACGGAGAGACTCGAACTCTCACACCTCGCGGCGCTGGAACCTAAATCCAGTGCGTCTACCAATTTCGCCACGTCCCCATCGGGTACCAACTTATCGCCGGCTTTCTCAAACTTTAATGGCAGAGGATCAAGGATTCGAACCTTGACGAACGGTTTTGGAGACCGTCATGCTACCATTACACCAATCCTCTACTCGACCATCTCTACTCATTCTCATAAGTAAATTTGGTGGGGACGGAGAGACTCGAACTCTCACACCTCGCGGCGCTGGAACCTAAATCCAGTGCGTCTACCAATTTCGCCACGTCCCCGATGGCTGTGTATATTATAGAGATCATTTTAGCCTGACAAGAACTTTTTCATAAAACGCTTATCATTTGATTAAATAAAAAACAAAGTATTGATTTTTGTATCTTTATCAGTCGATTATAATTAACAAAGCAGATTTGATCTCTTCAAAATCAGCAACCCTGGCCGACTTATGCCGAGCAAGCATGCCTTTTAACACAGTTTGAAAAGACCTAAATTTTTCTGGAAGATTAATTTCCAATCGTTGACAGTGTAGATAAGCCCAATCCTCATAATTTCCAGCATTAAGTCGTGTCTGACTTAACCATTCCAGCCAGATGATTCCTAATGCATAAATATCCGATTGAATCGTTTTTGCTTCGGCGTGAAATAATTCTGGCGCCATATAACGTGGTGTTGCATCTAATGTTGGAGGTGATTCATCCGAGATTCGATGTGCCTGTTCAAAATCAATCAGACAGACCTGCCCTTTGCACTGGACAAAATGTTCTGCTTTTAAATCATGATGGAGATAGCCACATTGATATAGTTGCATCACAGCATCCAAGGCTGCAAGCAAATGTTTCTGAATATCAGACACGCTTAAATTAGCCGGATCAATCGCAAAATGAGAAGGACAATCCTGTAGCAAGATGCCCTGTTGAAAAGTTTCACCACCAATAGTGATCTCTGAATTAATCAGTAGATGCGGCACCAGAAATTTGGCTAGTGAATTATTAGATAAATTTTGATAAAAACCGAATTCATTTTGAAAACCACGCTGACTATATACAGTCGAATGTTGCTGCTGCACCTTAAGCCAGTAAATTTCTCCATCCACGTTGCCTTTATAGAGCCGACGGCCAAAAGCCAGACTTCGTGGCTTTGTGTTTAGCTCAAATTTTATCTGGTTTAGATCATGACTAGATATCAACTGGAATATATTCTTCTTTCTGCTGTTCAGGTGCATGTTGATAGGTTAAAAGTTCCAGGCAATGTTGTATGGTTTTCCCTACTCGCTCTTGGGTTTCAATCATGGAAATTTTCGGCCAAGTGGCACGTTCGCCTTCACGTTGCAGGATTTTAAACAGGTGTGGCCGTGGGTTTTGCAACATATAAGTATAATGACGCAGACCATATTTGCCGACAATATTCACATCACCATAATAACGCTGATCGACTACACCATAACCATGATCCAGCAAACGGCGTACAGGCGGCACACTTCCTACACGCTCACGGGTAAAATCCATCATACCTTTGGCAAACACCTTGCCTTGGCGTCGTGCAATTCGTTGTGGCCAGCTCAGCATATCCTTACGGAATCGGGCTGCATCGTCCTGCATGAAAGGCACAATGTGCGGGTTTACCTGACTGGCGATGGTATAGTTAATATTGTACAGCCGTGCCATTTTCTCCTGTGGGAAATCACTGCGTACACTACCATCGACCCAACGTGTCGAGGACATATAGGGTGTGAATTTGCCATCATTGCGCTTACTGGTCAGGCGCACAGGTGGAAATAGAATCGGTACAGCACAGGATGCGAGTACCGCGCTCCAGACCAATAAATCCGGTGCAGTATAAGCATTCATAATCCGTGCATCTTGAGTCGCATCATAAGGTGCAACGGCGACATTAATATGTAAGCCTGATTTTTTAAGGGCTTCATCAAAAGTGAGATTACCTAAATTTTCAATCAGGAATTTTTTTAGGTATTTCACATCTGCCAGACCGCCATTACCCTTCATCAACTCACGAAAATTTCGAAAATGAAAGGCCTCATTAAAGAAATTGTGTCCCTGAAGAATATCTGGATATTCAGATGGCTTGGATACCCCCAACATGGCTGTCATGATGGCACCAGCACTCGAGCCCGATACCACTTTCGGCATCAAATCCTGTTCCATTAACGCCTTACACACACCAGTATGAAATAGTCCCAGCGTTGAACCGCCAGAAAACATCAGCGCTGGCTGGCCATAAGCACGCTGGCAACGTTCGAAATATTCTATTTTTTCTTCAAGCGTCAGACATTCACATTCTTGCGAAGCGATATAAGCCAGTCCTTTACTTACTTCTTCAACATAATCTTCAATAATTTTTTTAGTGCCAACATATGTTTCTATAAATAATAAAGGATGCGCAATATTGGCAATGTCATAACTGAGCCCTTCTCGCAAGATATGCATCAAATCTCGAGTACGCTTTTGCAGGCGGTATCGTCGAAGTTTGCCCAGACGATGAGAGATCACTTCTGCATCAAAATAATCGGAAGAGTTATCAAGCTTCCATTCCTGCGCACCTGATTCTTCATCCAGTTTTAACGCAATGCATTTCCACTCCTCATAAGTTTCCGCAGTCTGCAATTGTTGCTTTAATTTCTTGATGCGATAAGCCTGATGAGGATTAATCTGATGAGTAAAATCTGTTAACAACATGCTATGCGTGATCCTTATGTTTATTTTTGCTGCTACAAGATCTGTCACATACTTAAATTAAGCAGATCATACGTGCGGGACAATAGCGAAAAATCTCCTTTCTTGGGCAAATTATAACATTTTTCTAGCTTTGACTGCTTTTTTTGCAGTGGTAGTATCATGAGCATAATTTAAATGCGTAATCCGAGATCATGGCTACAATTGATTTACCCGACCATATTCTAAATACCCTTTCCACTGTCCTTCAGCAGCTTCAGCAAAGCCTGCCGGAAGTTAAAACCGTACCGGATTTCTCTGCTTATGCCTACAAATGGCAAGATGGCCAACTCAAACCAATTCATAAGCTGAGATCGATTCAACTGGCTGATTTGAAAGGAATTGAAAAGCAAAAAGAGAAAGTGATTCAGAATACCTTACAGTTTCTAAATAACCTGCCTGCCAATGATGTACTGCTCACCGGTTCGCGTGGTACAGGTAAGTCCTCTATTGTTCGTGCCCTGCTCACTGAATATGCTGATCAAGGCTTACGTCTGATTGAAATTGAACGTGATGATTTATCAGATCTGCCCGAAATCCAGAAACTCATCGCTGACCGTCCGGAAAAGTTCATTGTCTATTGTGATGACCTGGCTTTTAATGCCGAAGATGAAAATTACCGTAGTTTAAAAAGTGTATTAGATGGTTCATTGCAATCCGGTTCCAGTAATTTTGTGATTTATGCAACCAGTAACCGTCGTCATTTACTGCCAGAATTTATGCATGAAAATATGCCCGTTACTAAAGTAGATGTTCCGCAATATACCGAATTACATCCTCAAGAAGCGATCGAAGAGAAAATTTCTTTATCAGACCGTTTTGGTATGTGGCTATCTTTTTACCCGATGGATCAAAATCTTTATCTGGAAATTGTGGAACATTATTTAATACAAGCAGATATGGAACTTACTACAGAAACTCGTGCTGAAGCCCTACGCTGGTGTCAGGCACGCGGTCAACGTTCAGGACGTGCTGCCTATCAGTTTTCCAAGCACTGGATTGGTTCAACCCAACTAAATGCCTCTTAACAGCTTGAAAGCGACCGGTTTAGGTCGCTTTTTTCATATAAATCATTTATATAATAATGACACTCAAAAGAAAATAAAAATTATGGATGTCGGCGCAGTTCTCATTCAACTTAAGCCCTTACACATGCAGCAAGTTCATGACTGGCAGCGCACTTTAAAAGCACGTCAAGACGAAGTAATTGAAACGCTTAAGGCTGAACAGGTTCATGTCGAGTCCTGGTTTTATCTGCAACTTCATGGTCAGGACTATTTAATTGCATATATGCACGCCGACAACATTCAAAAAGCGCAAAATATTGCAAAACTCAGTACTTTCCCAATTGACCAAGTGCATAAACAGTTTAAAACTTCATGGCAGGCGGTTTATCCCGCTGAATTGTTATTGGATACTACAGCGACCTGATTTATTACCCTGGCTATTTAAGGAGTTTTATAATAGACCTCTTTCATAAATCATTTTT
>NZ_AJXD01000028.1:0-13695 GCF_000264725.1 Acinetobacter sp. HA
TTTCTGTTTCTGTTTCTGTTTCTGTTTCTGTTTCTGTTTCTGTTTCTGTTTCTGTTTCTGTTTCTGTTTCTGTTTCTGTTTCTGTTTCTGTTTCTGTTTCTGTTTCTGTTTCTGTTTCTGTTTCTGTTTCTGTTTCTGTTTCTGTTTCTGTTTCTGTTTCTGTTTCTGTTTCTGTTTCTGTTTCTGTTTCTGTTTCTGTTTCTGTTTCTGTTTCTGTTTCTGTTTCTGTTTCTGTTTCTGTTTCTGTTTCTGTTTCTGTTTCTGTTTCTGTTTCTGTTTCTGTTTCTGTTTCTGTTTCTGTTTCTGTTTCTGTTTCTGTTTCTGTTTCTGTTTCTGTTTCTGTTTCTGTTTCTGTTTCTGTTTCTGTTTCTGTTTCTGTTTCTGTTTCTGTTTCTGTTTCTGTTTCTGTTTCTGTTTCTGTTTCTGTTTCTGTTTCTGTTTCTGTTTCTGTTTCTGTTTCTGTTTCTGTTTCTGTTTCTGTTTCTGTTTCTGTTTCTGTTTCTGTTTCTGTTTCTGTTTCTGTTTCTGTTTCTGTTTCTGTTTCTGTTTCTGTTTCTGTTTCTGTTTCTGTTTCTGTTTCTGTTTCTGTTTCTGTTTCTGTTTCTGTTTCTGTTTCTGTTTCTGTTTCTGTTTCTGTTTCTGTTTCTGTTTCTGTTTCTGTTTCTGTTTCTGTTTCTGTTTCTGTTTCTGTTTCTGTTTCTGTTTCTGTTTCTGTTTCTGTTTCTGTTTCTGTTTCTGTTTCTGTTTCTGTTTCTGTTTCTGTTTCTGTTTCTGTTTCTGCATTAATACTTTCTATATAAGATGGTTGTTTACCAAAGATTTCAATAAAGGCTTCATTGAAATGATCAGTTTCACGAAAATTTCTGAAACATGGCCATTCTAGGAAAGAAACTTCACTTATTTCTTCAGATTTACCAGCTTTGACCATATATTTTTTTGCTAGTTCAAAATCTTCTTTGAGCACTGCTGCGCATAGCTGATATGATATTTTGCATGCAGACCAATCTTCTGCATCAAGAATTTTATTAAAATCTTTGCCACTAAACTTATAGGAAATAGCTCGATTTATAACAAAAACCAGTCGTTGTCCCTCGGAGCTCCATTTTTTTAATACATTGCATGCAAAATCTAATAAAATTGATGCTAATTCATACTCCTCATTAATTAATAATTCATATGTAATATCACTTAAACTATCATCTGCTTTTTCAATATCTTTCGGAAATTGTTTTCTCCATAGTACTTGAGTCAATTTCACGGGAATTTCAAAAAGTGTTTTGTAAACAAGCTCGATATATTCTTTATTCGCACGAAGTTTTTTTCCCACTTGAATTTCAGAATCTAGTTTATATTTAGCTGCTCTACATTTTTTTAAATATTGTTCAGAAACTAATCCATTGCAATGTACAAAAAGGTTTCTTCGTTCGGTGAGTTCTATAAAAACTGGCCATGATTCCAACCCTGTTTTTAGAGTTAAATTATATTTACTTTCCATCCAATCAAATTGTTTTGAGTGACTTTCCCTTAATAAATTTTCAACTTCCTGATTTATAATTTTTTCACGAGCTTCTTCAATACTATTTAAAGTACTCAACTCTTCAAATGTTATTGTTTTTTGTTCAGCTTTAAGTAATTCTGGTCTATTTTTTAGAATATAAGTATTCAATTGTCCTAAGAACGAATCATATTCGGAAACAAAGGTTACCAAAAATGATTGTGGTAATATTTCTAATGCTAATTGGGCTTGTTTTCTCTTTTTACTTATACGGCCTATTAAACGAGCATGTTTGAAACTAATTTCAAAACCAGTAGTTCCATCTTCATGTGTAATAGGGTTGCCATATTCTTCTACAGTCTTATTTAGACTGTCATTTGCATTAGTAAAACTTTCAAACGCTGATTTCATTTGAAAAGGAATAATTTCATTTAAGGCTACAATTTTATGTAGATACTCATCAAGTATTTTATGAAGCTCTATGTTTTCCATATTTTTGTATATTAAAGTTATAAATTACTAATATTATAAAATAAAACCCCCTCGCTCGAGGGGATTTTTTCTACTCTAAATTAGAGGAATCTTACACGATAGAATCATCCAGATTTGGCGCTAACCAGCGTTTCGCTTCATCCAGTGTCCAGCCTTTACGCTTCGCATAATCTTCCAGCTGATCGCCAGAGATTTTGCCCACATTAAAGTATTCAGTTTCAGGATTCGCATAGTAGAAACCGCTCACTGATGAAGGTGGCCACATGGCAAAGCTAGAAGTCAGGTAAGTACCCATCTTCTCAGTAGTACCTAACCAGTCAAACAATGGTGCTTTTTCAGAATGTTCTGGACAAGCAGGGTAGCCCGGTGCAGGACGGATGCCGACATACTTCTCTTTGATCAATTCATCATTGTCCAGAGTTTCGTCTGCCTGATAGCCCCAGAACTCTTTACGGATCCGCTGGTGAAGATGCTCTGCAAAGGCTTCGGCAAAACGGTCACCCAAGGCTTGAACCATAATTGCATTATAGTCATCCCCTTTGGCTTTATATTCCTGAGACAGCTCTTCTGCACCAAAGATCGATACAGTAAAGCCACCCAAGTAATCCTGAGCCACACCTTTAGGTGCAATAAAGTCAGCCAATGAGTAATTTGCTTTACCAGTGACTTTGTCAGATTGCTGACGCAAGTGTTCGAAAGTATGCGTTATATTGCCAGCTTCATCAGTCACCGCAACGGTATCCGCTGCGACACGGTTGGCAGGATAGATGCTAAAGGTTGCACGTGCATCGAAACGTTTATTCTCGATGATGTCTTTGAGCATTGCTTGAGCTTGTTCATACAAGTCACGTGCTGCTTCGCCCACCACTTCATCTTCAAGGATTTTCGGGAATTTGCCCGCCAGACTCCAGGAAATAAAGAATGGTGTCCAGTCGAAGTATTCAACCAAGGTTTCTAATGGATAGTTGGTGAAGGTTTCGGAACCAATGAAATTTGGTTTAACGGGTGCATTCTTGTCGAAGTCGATTTTGAAGCCATTTTCAACTGATTCAGCATAAGACAGTTTTGCTGCTTTTGGCTGCTTGTTGGCAAGACGGGTACGGATTTTTTCATAATCCGCGGCATAGTCCGCCATCAATTGTGGTTTCATTTCAGCAGAAAGTAATTGTGTGGTCACACCTACAGCACGAGATGCATCAGCCGTATAGAACACACCATCATTTTGATATTGCGGAGCAATCTTCACCGCAGTATGCGCTTTCGATGTAGTCGCACCACCAATCATCAGTGGAATGTTAAAGCCTTTGCGTTGCATTTCTTTGGCAACAAAGACCATTTCATCCAGTGACGGTGTGATCAAACCAGATAGACCGATTATGTCCACTTTTTCATCAATTGCCGTTTGTAAAATCTTCTCGCAAGGCACCATTACGCCAAGGTCCACGATGTCATAACCGTTACAGCCAAGCACCACGCCCACAATGTTTTTACCAATGTCATGGACATCGCCTTTTACTGTTGCAAGCAAGATTTTACCTTTGGCTTCGCCTTGGGTTTTTTCCGCTTCAATAAATGGGTTTAACCAAGCCACGGCTTGTTTCATGACACGTGCAGATTTCACCACTTGTGGCAGGAACATTTTACCAGCACCGAACAGGTCACCGACCACGTTCATACCTGCCATCAATGGACCTTCAATGACATCTAAAGGACGCACAGATTTTAAACGTGCTTCTTCAGTATCTTGGTCAATGTACGTGGTGATGCCTTTCACCAATGCATATTCAAGACGTTTTTCAACCGATTCATTACGCCATTCCAGGTTTTCTTCGGCTTTTTGTGCGCCTGCTTGACCACGGTATTTTTCAGCAATAGTCAGTAATTTTTCAGTCGCTTCTTGACCGCTTTCACCTTGATTACGGTTCAATACCACATCTTCAACAGCTTCTTTCAGTTCTGCATCGATATCATCGTAAATCGCAAGCTGGCCGGCATTCACGATCCCCATGGTCAAGCCTTTCTGGATCGCGTGATACAGGAACACCGCATGGATTGCCTCACGTACAGGCTCGTTACCACGGAATGAGAATGATACATTGGAGATACCGCCTGAAATCATCGCATTTGGCAGGTTCTGTTTAATCCAGCCTGTGGCTTCAATAAAGTCCACGCCATAGTTGTTGTGTTCTTCAATACCGGTTGCCACTGCAAACACGTTCGGGTCAAAGATGATGTCTTCAGATGGGAAGCCAACTTCATTTACCAGCACATCGTAAGAACGTTTACAGATTTCTTTTTTACGCTCTGCCGTATCCGCCTGACCATTTTCATCAAATGCCATTACGATCACCGCCGCACCGTACTGACGGCACAGGCGGGCACGTTCTACAAACTCGTCATAACCTTCTTTTAAGGAGATCGAGTTCACCACGGCTTTACCTTGTACGCATTTCAAACCTGCTTCAATGATCTCCCATTTAGAAGAATCGAGCATGATGGGTACACGTGAAATATCAGGTTCAGATGCGATCAGATTCAGGAAGTGCACCATTGCAGCTTGTGAATCGAGCATGCCTTCATCCATGTTGATATCGATGATCTGCGCACCGGCTTCCACCTGTTGACGGGCAACGTCCAACGCTTCTGTGAAGTTTTCTTCTTTAATTAAACGAAGGAATTTTTTAGAACCAGTCACGTTGGTACGTTCACCGACGTTCACGAATAATGAATCTTTGGTGATGTTAAATGGTTCTAAACCACTTAAACGGCATGCAGGCTCAATTTCAGGAATCTGGCGAGGAGCAATGCCCTCAACCGCCTGAGCAATCGCGCGGATATGATCTGGCGTCGTACCACAGCAACCACCGGTGATATTGATCAAGCCGCTTTCAGCAAATTCTTTAATGAGTGCTGCCGTTTCTTCAGGGGTTTCATCATAACCACCAAACGCATTTGGCAAGCCTGCGTTAGGATGCGCAGAAACGAAAGTGTCGGCAACGTCAGACACGGTTTTTACGTGTGGACGCATGGCATCTGCACCCAGCGCACAGTTAAAGCCGATTGAAATCGGTTCTGCATGACGCATTGAGTTCCAGAACGCTTCAGCGGTTTGACCGGTCAATGTACGGCCTGAAGCATCGGTAATCGTACCTGAGATCATGATTGGCAATTCATAACCAATTTCTTTAAAGACTTCTTTCACCGCAAAGATCGCAGCTTTGGCATTCAAGGTATCAAATACCGTTTCGATCAGGATGATGTCCGCACCACCTTCGATCAGTGCTTTGGTCGATTCGATATAGTCGACTTTTAAAGCATCAAAGGTGATGTTACGAAATGCAGGATCATTTACGTTTGGTGAAATAGAGGTGGTACGTGAAGTCGGACCAATTACACCTGCCACAAAACGTGGTTTTTCAGGGGTTGAGTAGTTCGCGCAGGCCTCTTTGGCAATACGCGCTGCTTCACGGTTAATTTCCGGAACCAGATCTTCCATGTGGTAATCCGACATTGAAACACGCGTACCGTTAAAGGTATTGGTTTCAATAATGTCAGCGCCCGCTTCAAGATACGCTTCGTGGATACCTTGAATAATTTGTGGTTGTGTTAAAACCAGAAGGTCGTTGTTGCCTTTAAGGTCATATGCCCAATCAGCAAAACGCTCACCCCGATAATCGGCTTCTTCCAATTTATGGCGTTGGATCATGGTACCCATCGCACCATCGATAATTAAAATTCTTTTGGCAAGAAGTTCTTTCAGGGTGGCAAGTGTGGACATTCAGACTTTCTCAGTAAGCATCAAAAACGGCAATAATCTTAACAGATTAGTGCGCAGTTTTCTGTAGCCATTATTCAGAATGCTGGATATGGCTGATATGAAAATCTGATAAGCAAATTGAACTATGCATAGAAAGCTGAAAACAGATAGAAAACAGAAAGCTCGAAGTCAGTTATGGAGGAATTTGACCGAAAATAAAATATAAATGAGTTTCATGAAAGTGTCATATGACTGGGGCAATATAGAGTCAACTGTGACAGGCTCAGGAAGATGACAGTTCTGAGAAAATGTTCAAATTTATTGCAAAACATGAATGAAGTTGAGTGGATAAGCGGTTTTTATTTAAATAAATTGTTGATTTTTATTTTTAATTTTAATATTGATAGTATGTGGCTTTAGGATGAACGGCAGCAAGAAAGTCTAAAAAATTGGTCTATATGACGGCGCTTTGTCATATAATTGTCACAATTAAACTGAACAATATGGGGATTCTTGAATCCTCTATTCCTGCTTGCATGAATTCTAATCAAACTCCCTCAGGTTCAGCCCATCAGTCGCCTTCACATAAGTCGACTAATGTTCATGTGCCAACACCGAAATTTTTTATGCCGGTGTTTCTGACTGTAATTATATCTACGCTGATTTATATCGGCTTTCAGTTGACTTCAGATCTGGCGCATGTTCCAGCAATCGGTCTGTATTCGATGATTCTTTTAGCCACAGCGCTATTTATTGCGCTAGGCTTTGAATTCGTCAATGGTTTCCACGATACAGCCAACGCGGTTGCCACCGTAATCTATACCAACGCATTGTCTGCACCGGTTGCAGTCATGTGGGCAGGTTTCTGTAATTTCCTTGGGGTAATGGTGGCCAGTGGTGCCGTTGCTTACGGGATCATTGCATTACTTCCTGTTGAACTGATTATGAACGTGGGTACAGGTGCCGGTTTTGCCATGGTCTTTGCCATGTTGATCGCCGCGATTCTCTGGAATCTGGGCACCTGGTTCCTGGGTATTCCTGCTTCTAGTTCACATACCCTGATTGGTTCGATTCTGGGTGTGGGCATTATGAACTATCTGCTCAATGCAGGTGGCGGTGCTTCCGGTGTGGACATGGAACAGGTGATGAAAGTCGGGAAGGCACTTTTATTTTCGCCTTTGATCGGTTTTGCTTTTGCTGCAATCTTGTTCTTGCTGGTGAAAAAAATCTTCAGAAAGCAGCTAGAGCTGTTTAAGCCACCTGAAGGTAACAAGCCACCACCACCACTGATTCGTGCCATTCTGATTTTTACCTGTACTGGTGTAAGCTTTGCCCATGGTTCAAATGATGGTCAAAAAGGTATGGGCCTGATCATGCTGATCTTGATCGGTTGTGTACCTTTGGCATACTCGTTAAACAAGAATCTTGATGCACAGCATATCCAGTCTTTCGGTCAATTATCTGCTCAAACTGCTGATGTGATCTATCCACAGCATGATGATATTCCGGATGAACAGGCACGTGCCGTAATTACCAAATATATTCAGACTAAAGAGTTAAATGCTGAAGTTGTACCAGCATTGGCAAGCTTAACGGATCATTTGGGTGAAAAAGTCGGTTCATACACGAACATTAAAGATGTGCCTGAGGCGCAAGTTTCAGAATTCCGTAATGACATGTACTTGAGCACCACAGCATTTAAACGCTTGGATAAAGCAGAAGCTTTGCCTGCGATGACTGCTGCACAGGAAAAAACAGTTGACGAATATCGTGATAACCTGGATTCATTCCTGCAATACATCCCGACTTGGGTAAAAGTGGCGGTTGCTTTGGCACTTGGTCTAGGTACCATGGTGGGCTGGAAACGTATTGTAGTGACTGTAGGTGAGCGTATTGGTAAACAACATATGACTTATGGTCAGGGGATGTCTGCCGAGCTGGTAGCCATGACTACAATTGCTGCTGCAGACGGTTTCGGTATGCCGGTATCAACGACTCATGTCCTGAACTCTGCGGTTGCAGGTACGATGGTAGCGAACAAGTCTGGCCTGAACTTCCAGATGGTGAAAACGATTCTGTCTGCCTGGGTGTTCACACTGCCAGCAACGATCTGTCTGTCAGGTGGTTTGTACTGGGTACTGTTAAAAGTTTTCTAAGAAAATTTGATGTAAAAAAAACGCTGCCGAGGCAGCGTTTTTTATGACGTTTTGAAAAGTTTAAAAATCGAAAGGTTTTAAATTATGATGAAGGCGACAGGGATGTCGCCGTTAGGTTGTCTTGCGTAATTTTTTAAAGCAATGCTTAAAAAATTACTCAGGATATATCATCAGCCTAACAAAAGATTTTTGTTACCTTGTGAAGACATGCTTCTCATATTTCAAAAGTAAAGAAAAAAAGAATGTATAGAATGGATCAACTTCAATTTTCTTTAAAGTCCATTCATAAAAATTTGAAAGATTCAAAGCCTATATTGACCTCTTCCTTGCGCAGCAGTGCTGCTCATCTCCTAGGAGGAAAAAGAACTTTCAATTTACTTCTTCAACTTACCTAACAATCCTTTCGGCAACTTATCCGTCGCAAAACCATACAGCGCAGCAAATGGCAGTGCAGTACGTGCCAGATAAGCCACTCGCCATAAACCACCATGATTTGCACCGGACATCATCAGCTCAAGTGGATGATTCAGTTTTACATCTGGATTAGCAACAGACTCCGGATTACGCAGATCATGAATCCATAAGGCTGCCATAATCGCATTGGTAGTTTCTGGTGCAAAAGCTTCGACATCAAACAGGCTGGCACCATTAAACGCAGCTTTAAGCAGCGGATTCTTGGTTACAGAATAAGTGGTTGTAGAAGGTGCGATATTAATACTGACACGTTGGCCATTGGCACGTGCCAGTGTCGCACGCCACTGCTGGATACGTTTTGCCAGCGCATAGTTCGGGCCTTGTTCAACCACCAAGCAGTCACATATGCCATAGGATTGATCAGCAACTTTGAATAAATCTTGTGCATTTTTCTTAAAGAAATGTTTGCGTGAGATTAGCGAAATACCTTTGGTCAAAGTACTTTCCAGTTTAGACAGTTGCTGGTATTTGCTTTGTGATGCTTGAACCACTTCTTCTGGCACGGCATAGACATCAGTTGGCGTACACATATACATCAGACTGGTATTGGCTTTCTGCTCGCTAACGTGTTTCATGATTGCATCCATTGCCATGGAAACACGCACATGTTTTTCACCATCCAGATAGGCGATTGCTGCCAGATCCAGGTTTTGCTTGAACTGAATCAGCCATTGGGCAATTTCTGGAATTTGCGTCAACAGGTTGGCACCGAGCTTTTCTTTTAGAACTTCAATTGAAGTATCCGCTGGCAGAGTTTCAGCTGAAGGCGCATATAAAGTAGCATTACCTTCACTTACCGTATCCAGAATCTTGCTCCAGACACGGGTATTTGGCAGGTCAATTGCCACGATATTGGCTTTCCATTTAGATAACCAGGTCAGTGGACCCGCTTCAGAAGCAGCACCGAACAGCACCGTGGTACGATCTGACAGGTCAAACCATTCCGGATGGGCAATACATTCACGCAGGGCATGAGCATGACTTGGCTCGACGATACCACGTTCTTCCCATAGTTGGATCTGGTTCAGTAGGGCTTGTCCCTGCAATTTTTTACCATGATAAGGCACATACCATTCAGGAGCTTTTTCAGACTGACCTTTCAGCTGAAAGGTACTCAGGTTTTGCGCAGGTAAAGACATTACATCTTTGAGTAGATGCTTCTGGCCATCACGGTAATATTCAAAACTGGCATGCGCTGTTTTCAGACCTTGTTGGGCAATATTCAATGCTGCACCTGGAGAGCGCAGGCCATCTTCAACCAGATGTTTAAAGTGAACCGGATATTGCTTACGCCAGTTTTTTTCCTGTTGAGCTGCGCTGGCATGTACAGGATCAACAGCGTTTAAGGCTTCAGAAATGATAGTGCGGCCAATTTTTGAAGTGCTAGGTTTTTGTTGTGAAGCAGAAATAGGGAATTGAAGACCGTCTGGGGAATTGGACATGCAAAATATCTCGCGATTTACAGCAATTAATATACAGATGTATACATTATCACTGCAAAATCCACTCCAAGGTTGGCAATATATGACATCCTGACTTTTAAAATTATTACGAGATGTTTCCAACTAAAAGGAAGCACATGGCTTCCTTATCATCACTCGTTTAAAAAAATAATTCTCAGTACCCTTCATGAATGAAAGAATCTAGAAGGGGAGTTGAGCCAGTTTATTTAGGAAGTGTGGAATAAGTCGAGGTTCCAGGATAATGGTCATAATCACACCATAAGCCGCCCCCCAAAGATGGGCGCTGTGATTGATATTGCTGTTCCCACGTTTGCCAGACCAGACACTATAAGCGACATAAAGTACTGCAAAAATAATGGCCGGCACAGGAATAAAAAACACGAAAATCAGTTTCCATGGCTCAAACAGAATATAGGCAAATAGCACTGCTGATACTGCACCCGAGGCACCCAGACTTGCCCAGCGTGGATTATTTTTATTTTGCAGATAACTCGGAATAATTGCCGCAATCAGACCACCCAGATAGAACAGGACAAAGCCCAGATCATAAAGATACTGGCGATAAAAGCTCTCGATAATACTGCCAAAGAAGAACAGCGTAATCATATTGAACAGTAGATGTGTGCCATCTGCATGAATAAAGCCATGCGAAATAAAACGGTCATATTGACCACGTTGAATTGCTGGTGGCCAGAAAATCAAACGGTTCATGACCTGCTCTTTGGAAAAGGCAATAAAAGAGATGATGCAGGTAATCAGAATAAGGGTAACGGTATGATTAAAGGGTAAATGCAGCATAGACGGCAGTTCTAATTCTGAAGTAGTAATCCTTAATCTTGCCATTATTCTGACATTTAGGTAGTACTTTTATAATAAATCCGACAATTTTAGTTGAAATTTTAAATTTACCCCGCATCTTCAGTTAAAATAGCAGCTTCAGCTTGAGGAAATTATTGTTATGTCGACTGAGAACAGCAGCACTGCAGTTACAGAAGAAATTCCAAATCTATTGATTACACCGACTGCACAAGAGTATTTAAAGGATCTACTGGAAAAGCAAAATACACCAGGTATTGGTGTACGCGTTTTCGTGGAAAATCCGGGTACACCGCGCGCTGAATGTTGCATGGCTTATAGTGCACCAGATGAAGTTGTACCGACAGATTACAAGCAGGATTATCCAGAATTCCCTGCGTACATCGATACTCCATCTATTCCTTATTTGCTTGATGCAGTAATTGATTACAACAAAGACCGTTTTGGTGGTCAGCTGACTTTCCGTGCACCAAACTCTAAAGTGCCACGTGTAGGTCCTGATGCCTCTGTAGAAGAGCGTATTACTTACGTGCTTCAGTCAGAAATTAATCCAGGTCTGGCAGGTCATGGTGGTAACTGTGCACTGGTTGAAGTGGTTGAAGATCCTGAACACGGTTTGACTGCTGTACTTAAATTTGGCGGCGGCTGTCAGGGCTGTTCAGCAATTGACGTGACTTTGAAACAAGGCGTTGAAACAACTTTGAAACAGCACGTTCCTGAGCTTGCACGTGTGGTTGACCAGACTGACCATAGTCAGGCTGAAGGTGCATACTTCAAGTAAGTAGCAAATAAAAGTTAGCTTATAAAAAAGGCCTCAAATAATTGAGGTCTTTTTTTATCTGCAATTAATAATGATAATAATTATCAATAGTAATTGTGTTTAGAGTAACATTTGATACAATGCGTCACAATTCCATCAATATTTCTTCATAAATCTACTTCTGGGGCGTAAATAGAGTATGAACACACCGTTTTTGAAATCGACGTTAGCTTTTGCAATCGGCTCGGCAATGGCGGGCAATACATTTGCAGTAGAAGTTGGTGCTCCACAAGTTGAAGCTGCGAAACTGCAAACGATTGTGGTAACTGCAACAGGTTATGAACAAGACCTGGCTAAAGCACCTGCATCCATTACGGTCATTGATCGTGAAGAATTAGAAAAGCGTGAATATAACGACATTACCGATGTATTGCGTAATACGCCAGGGGTCGTAGTTTCAGGTGCAGGTTCTGCACAGACCATCAGTATTCGTGGCATGAGCTCAAATTACACCTTGTTTCTAGTAGATGGTAAGCGTCAATATGGTAAAGATGTAAACCCAAATGGTGATGACGGTGGTTTTGAAAAAAATATCCTGCCACCAATTGCCGCAATTGAACGTATTGAAATTATCCGTGGTCCAGCATCAACTCTTTATGGCACAGACGCCATGGGCGGGGTAGTCAATATCATTACCAAAAAAGTGTCTGATGAATGGTCTGGCAATATTGAGTTAGGGACCATCATTCAGGATAGTAACCGCTCAGGTGATATCAAAAATGGTTCTGTATATCTTGCCGGTCCTTTAATTGCAGATAAGCTTGGCTTGCAACTGGCAGTCAATAAGCAGGAACGTAATGAAGATCGTTATGTTGGCGGCTTCCGTGGCA
Organism: Acinetobacter sp. HA; assembly: GCF_000264725.1. Lineage (NCBI taxonomy): Bacteria > Pseudomonadati > Pseudomonadota > Gammaproteobacteria > Moraxellales > Moraxellaceae > Acinetobacter > Acinetobacter sp. HA. The sequence goes on from NZ_AJXD01000028.1 coordinate 12,304, forward strand.
CCGAGCGTGAAAGCTTAAACTCGCGTTTGACCTATGCGATTAATGATGATCATGATGTGCAAGTTGAAGCCAATTTTGTACAACAGGAATCTACGACTTCAGTCGGTAAAACGGTAGCACCCGCTCAAGGTGCTGCAGATTCGTTTTCGCGCAATTATCGTAATGTTTATTCAGTAACTCATAATGGCCGTTATAACGATAACTTGGACAGTTCATCATATATTCAATATGAAAATTCAAAAAATCCGGATCGAGGCAATACGGAACTGGGTACCAAAGGAATTACCTTGGATACCTGGACTGCTAACAGTCAATGGAATTTGTTATTGGGTGACCATACTTTATCATTTGGTGGATATTTTAAAGATGAAAAGCTCGAAGATAAAGCCACTAACCGTAATCCGAATTCACCTGAGTTTAGTGAATTGACGCGATGGTCTGCTGCAGCATTCTTGGAAGATACCTGGAGCATGACAGATCGTTTCGATTTAACAGCCGGCCTACGTTATGACCATGATGAAAACTATAGTGGTCATTTATCACCACGTCTGTATGGGGTGTACGCTATAAATGATAATTTTGTTGTAAAAGGCGGTGTAGCTACAGGTTATAAACAACCTGATATTCGTGCAGCCACTGAAGGTTTCTATAGTGTTACCGGTGGTAGCGGTTCACCATTACCAACAGGGCGTGGCATCATTCGTGCGAATCCGGATTTAGAACCTGAATCGAGTCTATCTACTGAACTGGGCTTCAACTGGAAAAATGATTATATCAGTACTTCTATTACCGGCTTTATCACTAAATATGAAGACCGTATTACCGAAGTGCGTGCCTGTGAAACCGATACCGATGGTACAACGACAAACCGAAATAACTGGCAAAACTGGACATGTTTCGAAGGAGACACGCCGTTTTACTTCATCAGTGAGCGTATTAACGTGGATGAAGCAGAAATTCGTGGTGTGGAAGCTACTTTAGAAGCTACTTTAAATGACTATACGACATTAACTGCAAATTATACTTATACAGATTCCGAGTTTAAGTCGGGTGATTTTAAAGGTCAGCCACTGAACCAGATGCCAGAACATATGTTCAATATCGGGGTAGATTATGAATTAAGCGATGCATTAAATGTATGGAGCCGCTTGCACCATCGTTCTGAAACATCTGCTTACCTGAGTCGTACCTCTATAGCCCAGCCGAATCCAGGCTATCAATTTATAGACCTTGGTTTTAACTACAAATTTAGCCCGAGCCTGACAGGTAAATTTGGGGTCTATAATCTGCTGGATGAAAAAGCAGAAGATATTGATGGTGACCAATTATTAGATGGTCGTCGTTACGGTATCAGCTTAAATGCAAAATTCTAAATCTGTGAGTATAAAAAAA
>NZ_AJXD01000029.1:0-30407 GCF_000264725.1 Acinetobacter sp. HA
TTTTAAGTATTTAAAACCAATTCTTCAAATGAGGACACGCCCTAATGCAAAAGCAACCATGAGTTGCTTACAACAATAAAAATTAAAAGAAAAATAAATTGGAGCATTGCTCATGAATATCGTTATTTGGCTTAACGCTGCTTGTCTATTTTTGTCATTTGGGGAAACACTTCTGCACGGTTTTAACCGGGAGGTGGCATATGAATGAAAAAGGCGTTTACCTGCTTAGTACTGTAGCTCTATTTTTAATCTTATGGTTGATTGGTTACCAGGTCCATCATGAAATCCATCGGGAAGAATTGGGATTGAACCGCACCAGCAATTTGGCATTTTATGGGATGAATACTCATACGCCGTTTCTAGACCATCAGGCAGAAAGTTTGAATCAGGCTGTACAGCGTCGGGGAGTGGTGCGGAATCAATCTCAGTCTTTGAACCAACAGCGTGCTCAGTTTGTTTCAGATTTTGCCAGTATGCTATTTGCGATGCAGGGTGGACATAAGCCTGAATACTTGCAGCTGAGAATATTTCTGAACAGGCAACAAACATTATTGGAGAATAAGGCGCTTAAACAGGAGGAGGCACTTGCCAATATTAATTTGCTACAGACATTCTTGCCTGAATACCAACATGAACTGACACGAGCATCGGCAAAACTGAAGACGCGTTATTCTTATTATGAAACAGATATAATTTCTGATGAGATGAGTTTAAGCACGGTATGATCTAGAGGCGAACAATATCAGTGTGATGTATTAAAGTGGTTCTTCAGAATTAAGCTGAGAGATGAAGGTCTGCATGATTGTAAACTTTATACTCTAGCTACAGGATATAAAAATCATCTCATGCAAGTTAAGTAAACTGTATCGTTTTTAAACTTGCATGAGTAGTAATTATATATCTGCTTAAAGGCAATTCGCCGGTTTAGGAATGCCTGCCAAACGACTAAGGTGGCGTGCCACCAAGCCTGTATTAAATTTTTCCTGAAGTACAGCATTGTTGATTTCAGGCCCTACAGTTTTCATCAGGAATTTGATGAGAGGACGTGTCGCTGGAGAATGACCAAACTGTTGATAAAACTGACGTACAGCCTGTAAGACTTTAAAATGCCAAGGGGTCAGTTTTAACTTTAAGCTCTCGGCAAGCACCTGTGCGACGTCTTCATTCCAGATGGTATAGTCAACTAAATGACCATCTTGGTCTAACTCTAAATTCATGATAGATCCGTATGTGTTACTTCATAGAAATACAGCGACTAAAGCCCAGGCATAGTTCTGCAAATTCGGCATAGCTAATAATTTTCAAATTTTTTACTTCTGGTTGAGACAATAATTCAGCCTCATTTTCCAGAATATAAACCTCTTTCAGCTGCTGAATAAATGGATGCTCAACTGACAAGACTGCATCGCCCATCAGAATTACCTGATCATTTTCGCTATAGAGTTGGGACAACTGTTCGATAATCTGTGCTGTAGCCGCATGGCTGGCTTGAATCATATAAAGAGTTTTATCAGACATGGTGGGCAACCTTACCAGTACAATACATGGTCAAAGCCTTGCATAAAGGCTGGGTTTAATTCGACAAATTCAATTTCTTGCTCTGTATTTTGTATAAAAGGCGAGTTTTGATTTTTACTTTCTACCAGAATTGGAGTCAGATCATAAAACTCAAAACTGTCGACCATGTTGGAAGCAATCTTAAACGCATGTTTAAGCTGTTCAAATTGCAGATCTGAACGTAATAGGCTTAAAGCTGCACCTTGTAATAAGACTTTCACGTCTGAACCAAAGGTCGCAAGTACCATGGTCGCAGAAAGACTTTCATGAACCTGCAAGGAATTCAGATTCGATTGAGTTAATATAACGAGTACAGATTTCACACAATATACCTTTTAAAAGCAACATATCCCAAAAAATAGACCGATTAGAATTGAAGCAGACGATGTGCAGACTGAACAGCATCAGCGAGTTCGCCCAATCCGACCAATTCAAACTGATCTGCAAGATTATGCTGTTGAATATTGTGACGTTGAGCATTCTCCTGATCTGTGATACCACGCGCTAACGCCGCACTTACACATACGGGCAGACGTAGTTGCAAGGACTGCCACTCACGGGTCAGGTGACGCTGGTCATCCGGTACCCATTGCAGAGCATTAGCAACAGACACACCGTCCTGGTAAAAGAAAACCCGAAAGTCTTCCTGTTTTTGCTTTAATGCTTTGGCAAGTCCCAAGGCATGCCAGGCATGTATCGACGTCGGGGCGGAGGTAATAAGAATTAAGGTGCTCATGAAATTCACTACAGGCTTGATCAACTAAGCAGTTGATCTGGGCTACATAATAAAAAGGTAGTATACAATGATTTTAGTGACCGGTGGTTTAGGCTTTATAGGCTCTCATATTGCTTTAAGTCTGCTCGCACAAGGGCAACAGGTCATTGTGGTCGATAATCTGGCCAATGCCAGCCTACAGACGCTAGAACGTCTTGAGTTCATTTCCGGCATGTATGTGCCTTTTGTTAAAATTGATATCCGTAATACGCCTGCTTTAAACAAAGTCTTTGAACAGAATTCCATTGACGCCGTGGTACATACTGCAAGCTTTAAATCATTAGAAGAATCGGTACTAAAACCGCTGGAATATTACAATGATAATGTCAGTTGTATTATGAGTCTCTTACGTGCCATGCAACGGACGGGTGTTCGTAATCTTGTGCATTTGTCCAGCCTTGCTGTTTATGGGCAATCCAGTCCTGATCTGACTGAAGAAACACCATTTAATTTCAGTTATCCAAACCCTTATATCAAGTCTCAACAGATGGTAGAAGAAATTATCCGTGATACTGCACGTACTGATAATGAATGGAAAATTGCGATCCTCAGACTATGCAATATTTCGGGTGCCTTTGAACATGGGGTACTGGGTGAAGTGGTACCGCCGCTACCAAAAAATATCGTGCCTTTGGCCATGCAGGTTGGGGCCTTACAGCGGGAAAGTATTGAACTGCGAAAACAGGCCAATACTGAAGATAAAACTGTAGAACGCAGTTTTTTGCATGTATTGGATTGTTGTGATGCAGTCATTAAGAGTCTGCAATGGCTCAGTACACAAAGTTTTGCCTGTGAAGCCTTTGATATAGCGGGCGAATTGATTTCGATTCAGAACTTGCTCGATCAAATTGGTGAAGTGACGCAAATCAATATCAAGACGGAAGAGGCGCTATATTACACTAATCCGGAACTAGATCAGGTTGGCTCTAAGGCGGAAAAGGCCAGGAAGACTTTAAACTGGCAGCCTCAGCGTTCGATTCGGCAAATGCTTGAAGACGAGTGGCGTTTTTATCAGAACACGTTACGTGGGCAATAATACCGATTAACGCTATCCCAATTATTGATAATAATTATCATTTACATGCTGTTCTATTTTGCCTAAGATGGAACAAGGAAATATTAAAACTTTATAAAGAGGTTAAATATGCAAACACGTATTGAACATGACACCATGGGTGAAGTTGCTGTACCCAGTGAAGCACTGTGGGGAGCACAAACTCAGCGTAGTTTGCAGAACTTTAAAATTGGTAATGAACGTCTGCCACGGCCCATGATTCGTGCCATGGGTCTGGTTAAAAAGGCGGCAGCCTTGACGAATGCCGAATTAAATCAGATTCCGCATGAACTTTCAGGTTATATTGTTTCAGCAGCAGAAGAAGTGATTGCAGGGCAATGGGATAGTCAATTCCCGTTAGTGGTGTGGCAGACAGGTTCTGGTACGCAGAGCAATATGAACTGTAATGAAGTGATTGCCAATATCGCTAACCAGAATCTGGGAAATCCTTTAGGTTCTCAAAAACCGGTTCATCCGAATGATCATGTTAATCGTGCTCAATCAACGAATGACTCTTTCCCAACAGCAATTCATGTCGCTGCAAGTCTGCAAATCAATGAATTATTAATTCCAGCAGTAAAAAAACTGCGTGATACCATGCATGCCAAATCTCAGGAATTCTCAGACATCGTCAAAATTGGCCGTACTCACTTACAGGATGCTACGCCGTTGACACTAGGTCAGGAATTTAGTGGTTATGTGTCTCAGCTAGATCACGGTTTATTGCGTCTGGAACAGGCACTGCATGGTTTATATGAATTGCCTTTAGGGGGAACAGCAGTAGGTACAGGTTTGAATGCTCATCCTGACTATGCGGTTAAAGCAGCGCAAACTCTAGCAAAACTGACTGGACTGCCATTCGTTACTGCACCAAACAAATTTGAAGCTTTAGCAGGTCGTGATGCGGCAGTCTTTGCTTCCGGTGCATTAAAAACTTTAGCGGTGAGTCTGAATAAAATCGCCAATGACATTCGCTGGTTAGCCAGTGGGCCACGTTGCGGCTTTGGGGAACTCCGTATTCCTGAAAATGAACCAGGCTCAAGCATCATGCCGGGTAAGGTCAATCCGACTCAAAGCGAAGCGATGACCATGGTTGTGGCGCAAGTGCTTGGAAATGACACCACCATTAATGTGGCAGGTGCATCTGGAAATTTCGAGTTGAATGTATTTATGCCTGTAATCGCGTATAACTTGTTGCAATCCATTCAGCTGCTCGGTGATGCCTGTAATAGTTTCAATGATCACTGCGCCGTTGGTATTGAGCCGAACCGTGACAAGATTGAGCACTTCTTACATGATTCATTAATGCTGGTTACTGCATTGAACCCGGTGATTGGTTATGAGAATGCAGCCAAAGTTGCCAAGACTGCTTATAAAGAAGGTAAAACTCTAAAACAAGTTGCGGTAGAACTTGGTTTAGTCACAGCTGAACAGTTTGATGAAGTCGTCCGTCCTGAGAAAATGGTTTCAGCGAATGCGAAATAAAGCTTGTAACGCTTTTATTTTCAATCTTTAAGCCTGTTTTATCATGGAATAGTCAACAGTGGTTTTTATCTCAGGCAGAGTTGCGTACAATAGCACTAGATGAGATTAACCACTGATGATTGTTTTATGCTTGATATTTATTTAACAGATGTTCAAAGAAAGGTGCAATTCAAGGATTATCCAGGTGAGCATCCTGTTAAATTTATTCTGAATTTTAAAAAGATTTTTCCAAGTATTATGGAACTTCTTTTACCTGTACTTCCCGATAATGAAAATCTGGATGAAATGTCATGGGAATCAACGACCAATGATTTTGAAACTTTCCAGATGTTTTTAGCTGGTTGGGGGATTATTGAACTGCGTTTAAATGCGATTACTCAGTTCAAAGATAAAACCTTTGCAGATCAGCTTGTTAAACAGGCACAGCAGAAGCGTAAGGAATATCAAAAAAAGCATATGAAGCTCACGACTGTAGAGCTGGATTATCTATTTATGCATGATATCCATGCTCTGATTGATGCTGAGCTGGTTGATCTGGGCGAGAAGTTTTATCTGCCAGTACTACGTGAACTGTGGAAAAATAAAGTCTCTGCTCAAGTGCTTAATGCCAAATTTTAAGTAAATTTAAACTGATTAATTTAATATCATCCTCCATATTTGGGGGATGAATTTTAATAGGCTCCAAAAAACTATTTGATTAGTTCAATTTCCATAAATAGCCTAAGCAAATCTTTCTATTTTTTACTTAGAAAATTCTGCTGCATCATTGAACATGATGACTTATTTTAAAACAGAAATTGGTTCATAAAAGAGCATTTATTTTATCGTTTGATAAAAAATAAATTAATAAGCCATTCTTTATCATAAGAATATATAAAGATATTACTTTAATAATATAGCTATTCTAAGCATATTTTCTTAAGCTATAAGTACTAATGAGTAGATGAATTATAGAATTCTTATTTATTAGATTTCCTTCATAAAAATAAGTGAAGGTTCCAGTTTTTCCGAAGATATATCAAAGGATTTTTAATAATGTCGAATCAGTTTTTAGATTTAATTACAAAACGCCGTACGATCTACGCGATTGGCAAGAATGTCACACAATCTCCTGAATTCTTAACTGATTTGATTCAAAATGCTATTAAACAAAGTCCCTCATCATTTAACTCACAATCTTCCCGTGCCGTGATCCTGTTTAATGGTGAACATGAGAAATTCTGGAGCTTTGTCGCAGAAAAATTAAAAAGTTATGCCAAAGATGAAGAAAGTGCTGCAAAAACCTCAGCGAAAATGGGAACTTTTGTTGCAGGCTTAGGTACGGTTTTATTTTTTGAAGACCTAGATGTCGTGAAAAGCCTACAAGATCAGTTCCCATCTTATGCAGATAACTTCCCGATCTGGGCAGAACATTCTACTGCGATCGCTCAGTTTGCGACCTGGACAGCATTGCATACTGAAGGCTTGGGTGCATCTCTACAGCATTACAACCCGATCGTAGATGAAAAAGTTCATGCAGAGTGGGACATTCCAGCAAACTGGCAACTGAGAGCACAACTGGTATTTGGTTCAGTTGAAGGTGAGGCGCGTGCCAAAGACTTTATGGCGGATCAAGACCGTTTCAAAGTATTCCAATAATTTGAAAACCGGCATCTGTCTAAATTCTTATAGGCAGATGCCATGCAATAGGCGATAAAAGCATATTCCGAATCATAAAAATTAGGCTACACTTAGGGCGCATTAAATCTAAGAGAAATGGCGCTATGTCAAAGAACACCCAAAAACTTTCACCGCTTCAAGAGCTTATTGCTGAACAGAAATTGTTATGCGAAGAAGTCGGTTCTGCCTATGTAGAGGTGAGTGGGGATGACGTTATTGCCGTGGCAGTCCATACCCTGAATCAGGACCCAATTGTTGGCATTCGCAAGGCAGTAGATACAGCAACAAAAGTGAGCTGGTATATCTATGGTGGTGAACAAGTATCCAGCGATGCTGACTTTGAAATTATGACTGTACGTGAATTACAGGATATTGTCCCAGAAGTGCTTCCTTATCTGGCGCTGGATCAAGGCTTTCGTTTCATGATCGATGCTGATGATTATGAAGATGTATGGAAAGAAGGTCAGGAATGAACCGCTTAGCTTTTGCTATCTTGCTGGGACTCAACGGTGTACTCATCACGAATTACGCCGTAGCCGAGACGATGACCCAGGAGCAATTTGATCAGTATATTGCTGAGCAAACGTGTGTGGTCAATGAAAGCAAAGCCATTCTGGATGAACCGCATACAGCGTTAGACAGACCAAACATCAGCACTGAACGTCAGGTATTATGTGATCGCATTCAGGCTTATCAGAATATTTTGAAAGCTTCTCAGGAAAATAGTCAGTTGAATATGGCTTCCATGATGGCGATGGTGGCGCAAAATTATCTGGATCGTCAAAACCAGAGCATGAATAACTCTGGCATGACTACAGGTGTTTTTTGTAAGAGCAGGGCAGAGCAATCTGCTAAAGAAGATAAATCAAAGCCTTTGATTTAGGTTAATTTTCTGATATTTAATTTATTAAAACTACATAAAAATAAGATTAATGCGAATTTTCCCGGGGGAAATACCAATAAAAATGAATTATTAGTTAAAATTATTAAATATTAAAAATCGGTGGAAGAGATCGCCTTAACCTTCTCAATCTTTATCATTAAAAAAAATAGCCTAAGCAATTTTATCTGGTAAATATAATCATAAAAGGGAAGAGATAGTTTTAAATCCATTGATGTCTTACTGAAAAATTAAGACTATATTTCCAAAATTAGCCTTCAATCATATCCATTTATAGCTCGTACTCATTCAGCTTAATTTATTAAGCCTATTTCCTGATGATTTATCCAAAGCTTGAGGCTTCAAACAGCAACTTCAGCACACTTTAAAAATACATTTGACAAATAGCCTAAGCAAAACTTTATATCTAATAAATAGCCTAAGCAAAGTTTATAATTTTAAGAATTGGCAATTGATTAATTTCCAATAAAATTCCAATATCAACAACTAAACTATGAAATCACGGAATTCTCAAATGATCCTCAACTACCAAATCACCACTCATGATGACTCAATACTTGTACCAATGGTCTTCATTCATGGTTTATTCGGCAGCTTGAGTAATTTAGGAATGCTGGCGCGACATTTTGCAAGTCAACGTACAGTCATTCAGTTAGATTTACGCAATCACGGTTTATCGGGACATACGGATCAACATGATTACCATCTCATGTCAGAAGATATACTTGAAACCCTGGATAGTCTCAACATCACAAAATTTGTTGTGGTGGGGCATTCTATGGGCGGAAAAGTTGCCATGAAGCTGGCCGATATTGCACGTGATCGGGTAGAGCAGCTTGTAGTTCTTGATATAACTCCAATTCAATATCATGAAAATCATCATGCAAAAATTTTTGAAGCTTTATTTGCTGTAGCGCGTGCCAATGTGAGTTCACGCTTGGATGCGACAAAAATCATGCGTGAATATTTACAAGAAGAAATGGTGATTCAGTTCCTGCTGAAATCCTTTAATAAAGGCAAGTGGCTGTTTAATGTGCAGGCGCTATATAAGCATTATCAAGATATTCTATATTGGGAAGATCTGACACCAGTTGATATACCAGCACTTTTCTTAAGAGGCGGCAACTCATTTTATATTTCCAAACCAGAGCAATTCGCTGCGATTGAACGTCAATTTACTCATGCCAATGTTGAACTCATTGAAGGTGCAGGTCATTGGCTGCATGGTGAAAAGCCTGCGCAGGTGCTGGAACACATGCAAGCCTTTCTGGATGCACAACAATAAAATCTGTTAGAACTTGAAGGTCAGTATGCAGCCGCCTGTAGCTGACCTTCATTAATCAGCTGGGCCGCCATTTCAGCCGTTTTTTTCAGACCCGGCATACGATATTCAGTATGACCATAATCTTTGATTGATTTCCAGCGACCGCCCCAAGTGAGTCCGACGGATTCGGCCACTTGGCCATAGAGTTCATAACCACGCATCGCCCATGGATCTCGCTCGCTGATCACGACTTTGCCATTCCGTTTAAAGGCAATATCCGCGGCCAGACCAAACTGATGATAACTTTGATAGCCTTTGGCGCGTGTGGTATTTGGATTTGCAGAAAGTGAATTTTGGCGTTCTGGACTACGATAACCTTCTAATAAAACCAGTTCATAGCCATGCTGTTCACGCATAATTTTAAATACCATCAACAAACGCTGTTTATAACGTGGATTAATTTTGTCCCATTTCCGGTTGGCTGTATTGAGATCGTTATGATGATGACTGTTTGGCAGATGTACATTTCCAGCAGGATTGGGTGAAGGAGTAATCACTTGCGCAGAAACGACGTTGGCATAGTAATTTGCTTCTTCCTGCAAGGCTGTTTCAATCAGATGTTCATCTACTTCCGGAGGAGGTGCTAACACCTGACCATCCAGTAAGCTATAGATTTGCGGATCAACTTCACGTAAATAATTTGCTTCAAAAGTACTGGCAGTAATCGGACGGGTTAAGCTAAAAATGACGATGCTGCTGAATAATGCCAATGCGGCCAGTAAAATCCACCATTGCTGAATATGCCAATGTGACTGGATTTTCGCTGACGAAGCTGCCTGATTAAATTCCCAAGCCAGCTGTTTGACAGCCAAAATACGGTTCTTGCCATAGGGTAAAATTTGCGTGAATAAGCTTATCAAACGGATTCTGAAATCATAAGAAACCAGCACTAACATGCCGAGGCTAAGTAAAATAAAACTGGATAATATGAGGTAGATCATGCTTTAGGACTGTGCGACTTCAGGATTTTCTTTTGGAGTCTTCGCAGGTGACTGTTCCTGAGTAGACGTACTTGCTGTTTTTAGCTCAACAGTTTTTTCTAATTGTTTTGGTTTTGTGGGTTGAGTAACAAGCCTTACATTTACAGGATTTTTTTCAGATTGTTGGATTTCTTTAGATGGTGCAACAGAAGATGGAATAGTTTGTGGTTGGGATTTAAGCGGTTTAATTTTACCATTGGCCTGAGGTAAAGGCTTTTGCTCTTGAATAGCAAATGCAGAGTCAAAAGGTGATCCAGTATTTGCAGGCTCGTTTGCACTTGCTGGCTTTGCTACCTTAAACATGTTGTCAATATTTTGATCAAAACCATCTTCCAGATTTTGGATATTTTCCTGATCCGACGGTGCACCAGCTTTTTGAATAAGCTGCTCACCTGCTACAGTATGGCTTGAATCTGCTCCTTGATCGTTTGCTGCTGTCAACTGTGCAGCAGTGCTTGCTTTATGATTCTGATAATAGTGATAGCCGAGTAAAACTGAGCCTACTGATAACACTCCAAGTATAAATCCGCTCAATAAGTAAAAGTGAGGAGAATAAGACAGAGACTTTACAGACTGTAAAATACGAATATGTTTATTATTTTGATATGCCATAGTCACTAATGTTTATGGTAAATGGATGGTGATATAGGCCTGTTCTACAGGAACACTAATCACATTTTGATATTGGGAAAATGCTGCATTACGGTCTTTGGATAATACATAGTGCAAACCTACAAAGCTTGCTAACGCAAACAGCAACCAGAAAATCAAAATCCATAAAAATGGTAATTCGCGATGAATGATGTGTTTAATCTGATCCGGAATAGCAGCAAAAGGAGAAAAGGCTTTTTTCCCTTTAAGATAATCAATTTGATCACCAACCCGACTAATTAGACTATTCAGCTGGCTCATTGATTCAATCCGGTATTTTCCATGAAAGCCTAACAATAAACAGTAATGATAGACCTCAAGAACGGCGAGGCGTTCTTTATCTTTATTGCGGATTTCTTCCATGTGTTCAAAGAAACGATAACCCGCCAGTTGTGATCCAAATAGACTCAGTTGGAGTGGACTCATCATCCAGAAATTTTGCAGATCAAAAAAATGTGGGGCTTGCTGGGTAACGATGGTCTCATCAAGTAATGCGCAATAGGCATATTTTGCATCATGAATATCTTCAGCAGTAAATTGTAGTTTTCTCGCCTGAGTTTCAAAACGTGACAGCATATCCAGCACTTTCTGGCGGAAGGATTCCAGATCGGCAGGTAAATACTGATTGCGAATCAGAAACACCACATAGAAGCCATCATGTAACAGATCGACCAGACTGGCAGTCGCGGAGTATAGAGGTGTATCTGTATTTGTTCGAGCCTGGAAACCGATGCCAATTTGTCCATCGTCAAATAGTGAAGGGGCATTATTTAGACTATTCATTGTTTTTATCCATTGACTACAGCAATCAGCTCAATTGAAATGTCTTGGAACCCACTCGGGATATAGACACAAATGGTTTCGGACTCAAGCATGCGCTGATACAGTTCATTATTCGGTTCTATCTCAAAATAGCTCACACCAGAACGCACCGGAATCGCGGTCGGCACCTGAATCAGATGCTGAACTGGCACTGCGGGCAAGGCTGCAATCACGCGTTGTTCAACATCAATCGTACTGCCCACTTTAAAGCGGATCGGTACATAAGCAATCAGGTCATGGGTGGGCATGACCCTACTGGATACCGCGAGATACAAACGGGTATCCCGGGAAATTTTGTCTGTTTCAAGGCTGCCCACCCAATAAGATGGCCGGGTTTCTTTAAGGGCAATACTGATATAGCGGTTTGAAATAATCGTATCCAGCAGTTCACGTAAAATGACATCCAGCTGACCAAAACTGTCCTGTAAATGATGGTGCTGATATTGCGGTAACTGGTCGACAGCATACGCGGTTGAAAAGGTCAGCAATGACCCGGTCAGACGTAATAATTCAGAATACAGTCGTTCCGGATGAATACGTGGATATAGCAGAATATGATTTAGGGTAGCATGTGCAGTATTGAGGGCATTCACCAACCAGAAAGACACGATATCACCCGAACGGAATTCAATCAGTTTTTGTTCATTTTCACGGTTGTTGTTCTGAATGGTTTTGATCTTGGCGCGAATAATATTCAAAGTCCGCTTCAGATTATTCAGTAGATTTTCTGAGGCTTCGATATGCAGAATCGGCGGAATAAATTTATGATCCAGCACAAAATGCCCTGAGCTTTGGCGTTTCATTGTTGCAATCGGCATATAAAAATAACCATCGAGGGCCTGTTCAGGCTCCTGGCTGATTTCAAAAATCTTGAATTCTGCACGACGGCGTAACAGGGTAATTTCGGCTGTAGCGGCATTGGTAAACAGATCATGAGTCGAGCTTAAATGGGAATGATAACGGCTGGACTGTGAATTATCTTCATGGTTAAGATTCTGTATACTTGCCTGAACCATCGGTAAAGCAAGATAAACAGCCATTTCTGTACGCAGATTCAGACTGTCAAGTTGCACGGGCTCAGGTAATAGATCCTGTGAAGGTGCACGATAAATTTCCCCATCTTGCCAGACCATTTCAATCCGGCTGAGTGCCATGATATTCATGCTGAACTGGGCCTCATCGAATTCAATCGCTTGAATTCCATAGGCAAAAGGAAAGGTTGCCTGAATCATCTGGTTCAGACGTTGTTCATGATAGGCATCCTGTAACTGAAAATGCTGAGGTCGTAAAAATAAACCTTCACCCCAAAGAACTTTTTCTGCTTTAAACATTCAGTCTTACCACTCACTATTCGAATTATTCATATCGGGTACACCCAGTAACTCTTGCACCTGTTCCAGGGGATTCTCATTTTTAATCACGTGTGCCAGCCATTCGTGTAACGGCATCTGGCTCCAGCGAATGGTTTTTTGCAGCATATAACTCACCGGGCTATGCGGTTCATGTATCTGGAAATAATCAGCAATTTCATTTAAGACTTTCAGCGCCTGTTCCCGGTTGGCCAGATGATTTTGTGGCTGTAATCTGAATTGAGTCTGCGCAACAGCAGAGACTTTATCCGTATAACCTAGCTGAATTGCTGATTCTTTCGGCTGTAATAAGTTTTCATTATTTTGATGTGCGATCTGTTCCACTTTATACAGGCGTTTAATCTGGGCAATAATGGAATCAACCTGTTCATCTATTACAGAAAAACTCGGTGCATCCAGACCTAGTAAATCATCTAGGGTTATTTTGAGTTGCTGCCAGTGCTTTTGAATATCCAAAACCTGCTGATAATTCTGTAACTGTACCGAGCGGGAAGTTGCCTGAAGTAATTGCTCGAAATTCTGCAGCTCATCATTGCCAGTTAGAGATTCATAATCTTCATCCTGCTGGTTATGGCGTAACCGGACATTTTGTTGATGTAAAAATGCCTCATAATTTCCCAAATGATAAAACGGTGCCTGACTGACCAGGGGAACCTGTTTCATCAATGCCGGAATCTGGCTGATTAAGCCTTGCAGTAAACCCAGGCGCTGATCTAAATCATCTTCCTCAATTAAAGGATGTAAATCCGGCCAATATTTCTGAATACTGCGATGGCTCAGTTCCAGGCCGCGGGAAATTCCTTCAAATCCGTGAGTTCTTGCCCAGGCTTCAGCTAACCAGGTGTAAAGTCGCAGATCTTTGGTTTTTTCACTTAAGAGCTCAACCGATTTATTCAGTACAAAATGCCAGTCTGCCTGACGTGGCTCAGAGATCCAGTCACCTTGATCCAGCAAAGGATCATCTTGAATTCTAGCCTTTTTAATGGCATGAAAGTCATTTGAAAATGAGCAGTCCTCACCACATGGCTGATGATCAGAGATGGGGGCAAGCAGTTGTTCAATATCTAGGGTCATTCTTCACCTGAAACTTATTCTTTTTCTTTAATTTTTAATTTCTAAATATAATTTTATACGGCGTCCGTTTTCTTTTTCCGGATGCGTTTGATTTTCACTTTAACTTGCTGTGGATCTAAAAGATAAATGATTTCATCATTTTTAACTTCAATCTGAATTTTCTCGGGCACTTTTTCTTCACTCAGTGCCATTAAAATTTGGGTGGCTAAAGCAGGCAATACACTGGCATTCAGAATATGGTCAACATTACGTGCACCGCTATCTACTTCTGTACAACGGCTTAAAATGAGTTCTAAGAGGTCATCGCTGTAGGTAACTTCAGTTTGATATTGGGTTTGTATTCGCTGAATAATTTTACCGAGTTTATGTTCAATAATTTTGAGTAGCAGATCATCATGCAACGGGAAGTACGGTACGATCTGCATACGTCCCAAGAACGCCGGTTTAAACTGCTGATATAAACTAGGTTTAAGCTGTTCAATCAGCTGATTTGCACTTGGCCAGTGTTCAGGTGGATGATTCAGACAGGCCTGCATGATGGCAGAGGATCCGACATTAGACGTCAGCAAAATCGTGGTATTTTTAAAATCAATCAGCCGTCCTTCACCATCTTCCAGCATACCTTTGTCAAAGACCTGATAAAACAGTTCCTGCACATCACGATGCGCTTTTTCAATTTCATCCAGCAACACCACGCTATATGGATTGCGGCGAACAGCTTCAGTCAGCACGCCCCCTTGACCATAACCGACATAACCTGGAGGCGCGCCTTTTAAGGAAGAAACCGTATGGGCTTCCTGATACTCCGACATATTGATAGTAATCAGATGCGATTCACCACCATACAGTTCATTTGCCAGGGCCAGGGCTGTTTCAGTTTTACCGACACCACTTGGACCCACTAGCAGGAACACGCCTTGGGGTTTATTCGGATCTTCCAGTTTAGCTTTAGAGGTTTTAATACCTTGCACCAGTTGCTGCAGGGCATAATCTTGCCCCATTACACGCTGTGCCAGACGGTTTTCTAGCTCTAATATCTGCCTGATTTCATCATTGACCATTCTACCCACTGGAATACCCGTCCAATCCGAAATGATTTCATGAATGATGTAGGCATTAACATGTTCAAAGACCAGTGGATTTTTTTGCTGTACTTCAGCCAGTTCTGCACGTAATACCGCAATTTTTTGACTAGACTTTTCGTCCTGATCTCTAGCCTGAAACTCCCGGATCTGCTGAACAATGTGCAATTCATGTTGCCATTGATGTTCCAGGCATTGGATACTTTGCTTAATCGCTGCAGTTTTTACTGAAAGCTCGTTGAGTCTTGTATGGTGAATAGGCAGATTCTGGTTTTCCTGAGTAAGTAACTTGTGTTCCAGTTCCAGATTGTGCAATTGTGCCTGCAGTTGATCGAGTTGTGCCGGTTGAGCATTCTGAGTCAGTGCAACGCGTGCGGCGGCAGTGTCCAGGACACTAATTGCTTTATCGGGTAATTGACGTCCACTGATATAACGATGCGACGCATGTACCGCAGCGATAATCGCTTCATCATCAATCTGCAAATTAAAATGCTGAGCCATCACTGGAATCATGCCGCGGAGCATATCAATCGCGACTGCTTCTGTTGGTTCCTCAACTTTGACGACCTGAAAACGGCGGCTGAGCGCTGCATCTTTTTCAAAATACTGTTTGTATTCCGCCCACGTGGTTGCGGCAATAGTACGTAATTCACCTCTTGCAAGTGCCGGTTTGAGTAAATTTGCAGCATCATTCTGACCGGCCTGGCCACCCGCACCAATCAGGGTATGCGCTTCATCAATAAACAGGATAATTGGATAGGCAGCACTTTGCACTTCCTGAATTACTTGTTTCAGTCGGTTCTCAAATTCACCTTTGACACTGGCACCTGCCTGTAACAGCCCCATGTCCAGCACATGTAATTGCACATTTTTCAGGGCATCAGGAACCTGTTGCTGGGCAATTTTGAGAGCCAATCCTTCCACTACAGCCGTCTTGCCGACTCCCGGCTCACCTGTCAAAATCGGATTGTTCTGACGACGGCGCATCAAAATATCCAGCATCAAACGAATTTCAAATTCACGCCCAATCACTGGATCAATTTTTCCTTGAATAGCTTTCTGGGTCAGATTAATCGTGTACTGATCCAATGCAGGAGTTTTTTTTGCAGTCGTTTCAGCATTTCGATGAGCTACTGGCTGAGACGTTATTAATTGAGCTGACACATTTTCAATACTTTCCTGGCACAAATCCAGGAACTGATGCTTCATTGTATCAATCGGAATCAGCTCAAAAATTGAGGATGAACGCATCGCAATTTGATACAGATCGGAAGCTGTTAGTAAAGCTACAAGTAGGTGACCACTACGAATGATGGGTCTTTTTCAGCGGAGGCTAGTAGCCAAGCCTGCTCAAGTAAGCGGATAATTGAGGTGGCAAAAATAGGGGTGCGCGAATTACCTTTGTTAAACTGAAATAAACTTTCATTTAGATCATCTAGTAGAGCTTCCTTAGAAAGTTTGTAGTTTTTAAGCAGTAACTGGACATCATTTAACTGGTTATGCGAGAGTAATTCGAGAAAAAAATGTTCAATTTCTATTTCATAATTTTGCTGATTGATACAAGTGTTGGCAGATTTCTCAAGACATAAACGTGCATGATCAGATAATTTAGTAATTAAAATTTTTAGATTATTCATGTATTTCTCATTATTTATTCTTACAAGGCACAATCTTTTTAAGGTTAGAAAGATAGGATTGTGCTGTTCTTGTTATTTATTTGCATGACTGCAATTGAACCAGTTCTTCTGATCAATTTTTACCCTAATGTTTATATGTTTTTTAAAAGAATAAAAGTCATATAATCTTTAACATTTTTTTAGAGACTGTTAAAAAATATTTTACAAAAGTCAATTTTTGTTGTTGACTTAGTGTGATCATTTTTTGTTAAATTCGCAAGATGATTTTTAAATAATAAATAGAGAAAAGTCATTTCAAGTAAAAAAATCGAATAACCAGAAAAAGAAAAGTTTGAGGCTAATTTTGAAAAAAAATATGAGTTCCATACTCGTGCTGATGCTGGCTGTCTGCACGATGAGTCTGATGCAGACGCATGCTGCAACCCTAAAAAAATCATGTCTTAAAGTGCATCCACTGGCCGAAGGAGATACTGACCCAGAAATCCTGCAACAGTATGAACAGCTTTGTGCCAAAGCCGCTCGGAAAGATCTTAATTTACAGCGTAAAATCAAAGCCGATATTGCTCAACTTTATCTGGATCGTGGTCTGCATCTGAAAGCACTTCAAGCAGTAGATCAATTAAGTCGTGGAAATTACATAACACGTCAACTAACAGATATTAGCTTCCTTGCTGGTGTCGCGATTTCTAATCATGCCCTGAACTATATGCGCACTACAGAAATCCGTCCGCTGAATGAACAAACCTACGCCATTACCAAAGTTTTTAATGACAATGTACGTTTATCCCAACCCGTTACGGTTATGCCCCTAAGGGCAGAGAAGGATTCAGGCAACAAGAAAAAAACGGTGACCACAGCAAGTAAAAAAACCAGCTCGGCTAAAACACGTATAAGTGCTCCTGTACGGAGTAAAGCAAAAGAAATATCTAACAGTAATGTTATCGCCAAAAAAACAGAGCCGGTCGTCCTTCCTAATGTTCAGTCTAGCTCCAATCCATTTGGTGCACTTCGAAATAACTAATAAAAAATAATTCATAGGAATCAGCAATATGGCTAAGCGTGAAAGTGTACAGAAGAAATTACAGCGGATTCGTCCACCACGTGTGCAATTGACTTACGATGTGGAAGTTGGGGATGCCCGCGAAGTAAAGGAGTTGCCCTTTGTGGTCGGCGTGCTGGGAGATTTTTCAGCAGCATCTGAACTGGAAAAAACCAAGTTAAAAGACAAGAAATTTATCAATGTCGATCTGGACAATATTAATGAAGTGATGGAGTCATTGGCACCACGGGCCAATTTTCAGGTTGAAAATACCCTGACCGAAGAGGGCAGCAAGATGTCTGTGGACCTGACCTTTAATTCCATGGATAACTTTAAGCCAGAACAGATTGTACAGCAGGTTGATCCATTGCGACGACTGGTTGAAGCACGTGAACGTTTAACCGATTTGCGTAATAAAATTTCCAATAATGAACGTCTGGAAGATTTGCTGGATGAAGTCCTAAAAAGTACTGATCAGATCCGCAAGATGAGTGTGGAGGCGGAGCATGAGTAATTTAAATGCAGCAACTGCTGAACACCTGAATGTTGAAGAATACTCATTACTTGACTCTATCGTCGAGCGTAGCCGTATCGCGCGTACGGATGAAGAACATGACCGTGCCAAAAGCCTGATTGGTGAACTGGCACGTGAAGTCATGGCAGGAACAATTACTGTATCCGATAACATGACCCTTGCACTGGACAAGCGTATTGCTGAAATCGATGCCCTGATTTCAACCCAGCTGAGCAAGATCATGCATCATGAAGCATTCCAGAAAATTGAATCAACCTGGCGTGGCTTATATTATTTCTGTCAGGAAACTCCCTCCAACTCTCTGATTAAAATCCGGATGTTGAATACTACCAAAAAGGAATTGATTAAGGATTTCCAAAGTGCCACTGATTTTGATCAAAGCACCTTATTCAAGAAAATCTATGAAGAAGAATATGGCTCTTTCGGTGGAGCACCTTATGCCACCTTGATTGGTGATTTCGAGTTTGATCGTACACCATCAGACATGTATCTGCTGGAACAGATTTCACATGTGGCAGCAGCAGCGCATGCACCATTTATTTCTGCAGCCAGCCCAAGCATGTTTGGGCTAGAATCATTTACCGATATTGATCGTCCACGTGATGTGTCCAAGATTTTTGAAACTGCTGAATATGTACAGTGGCGTTCATTCCGTGAAAGTGATGATGCACGCTATGTTGCATTGACTATGCCACGTGTATTGGGACGTTTGCCATATCATCCGAAAGAAGGTACCGCGACTGAAGGTTTTAACTATGTGGAAGAAGTGTCTGGTGAAGATCATCACGAATATCTGTGGATGAATGCAGCTTATGCTTTCGGCACTCGCTTAACTAATGCTTTTGATATGCATGGCTGGTGTGCTGCGATTCGTGGTGTCGAAGGCGGCGGCTTAGTTGAAGGACTTCCTGTACATACCTTTAAAACGCATGACGGTGACGTGGTATTCAAATGTCCAACCGAAATTGCGATTACGGATCGACGCGAGAAAGAGCTGAGTGATCTTGGTTTTATTCCACTGGTGCACTGCAAAAATACCGATTATGCCGCGTTTTTTGGTGCTCAATCGGCTCAGAAGCCGAAAAAATATGACAATGATGCCGCGAATGCCAATTCTGCTTTATCGAGCCAGATTCAGTACATCATGGCAGTTTCACGTATCGCACATTATTTAAAAGCGATGATGCGTGACAAGGTGGGAAGTTTTGCTTCTGCAGGCAATGTTGAAGCCTTCCTGAATGACTGGTTATCTCAATATGTATTACTGGATGACGGCGCCTCTCAGGAATCAAAGGCGCAATATCCTTTGCGTGAAGCGTCAATCAAGGTTGTAGAAAATCCAGCTGAACCTGGTCACTACAAATCAGTGGTCTTCTTGCGACCACATTTTCAGCTTGATGAGTTGTCTGTATCCCTGCGACTTGTCACTGAACTGCCGCAATCGAGCAATTAGGTCGGTTGCATTTTCTATTATTGATTATAAAACAGGATAAAAATAACAATGAAAGACATATACGTCCAATTTCGCGGCAAATATAAAGTCGATGGTGAATCACGCGATTCTGAACATAAAAGTTGGCTTGAAGTAAACTCCTGGTCCCACAATATTCGCCAGCCAAAATCTGCGACGTCTTCAAGTGTGGGTGGCCATACCGCTGAGCGTGTAGAACATTCTGACATGATTTTTGTCAAAGATCTGGATGCTACCAGCCCGAAACTTTGGGAAGCATGTTCTGCCGGTTATACCTTTGATGAAGTTCAGATTGACTTCTACCGTGCCAACGGCGACAAGCGTATCAAGTACTTACAGATCAAACTGAAACACGTTCTGGTTTCTCAAGTCATGCCAAGCGTGAATGCAGAAGGTGTACCGACTGAAGCGTTCGGTCTGAAATATGCTGCGGTTGAGTGGACTTATAACCAGCAAGATATCAACGGTACACAGAAAGGTGCGGTAACCAAAAAATGGTCATTATCCAATAATACGGCATCTTACGCTGCTTAATGCTTCTGAATTTAGAGGCTTGCACCTGCAGGCCTCTATCTGAATGATTAAATTTAAAATGGATGATGGAAACACATGAATCTGGATCAGCTTTATCCTTATGGATTCCGTTCGACCTTGTTTGATCGACTACTGCCACAAGAGGAAGCACGTGCACAGGGCATGTCAATTCAGCAGTTGCGTGAAGCAGTTGCGGCGGATCTGGAGGATCTGTTGAACAGCCGTATGGCCATGCTCAACCATATGATTGATGATTATGTGCTGGTCAAAAAGTCCATTCTGCAATTTGGAATTATTGATTTTGTGGGCTTATCGACTGCAAATCCGATGGATCGTGACAAAATTTGTCGCTCGATTGAGGCATCTATTTCAGCACATGAACCACGACTTAAGCATGTCCGGGTAGAAATGCTGCTGGATGAAAATAATATGGGTAGCCTGTGCTTAAGCATTCAAGCCTATTTGAATATTCATCCTTTATATGAGCCTGTAATTTTTGATGCTTTATTAAAACCGACCACACAACAATATGTTATTTTGCCAAGATCATAATAAGAATGAGCGCGATTGAAGAATTATTACCTTATTACGAAAAACAGCTGCAGGAATTTAGCCAGCAGTCCCGTGAATTTGCCAATAAATATCCAAAAATTGCCCAACGTCTGTCTTTAAATCAGGAACAGATTGACGATCCGCATATTGAGCGCCTGATTCAGGCATTTTCATTGATCTCTGCACGGATTGATAAAAAGCTATATGACAGCTATGAAATATTTACCCGTTCGATTTTTGCGGTGATGTTTCCCCAGTATGTAAAGCCGTTTCCAGCCTGTTCAATGGTCAGTTTTGAAGATGTGAATAAAATCAAACAGCTGAATGATGTACGTTTGATCCCGAAACATACTTCACTTAAATCCAAAAGTGTGCGTGGTGTGCAGTGTGAATACCGGACGGTCCAGGAGGTGGCTTTACTGCCAACTGCATTGAAATCAGTCCATTTTAAAACCCATCCTTCGGCGCACATTCATCTGAACCGTAATGCGACACTCGTGTTGGGTTTTGAAATTTTTAATCAGCAGTTGAAATTATTGCAAAAGCATAAGCTACCAATTTATCTGGATGCGATTTCCAGCTTTCCTTTACAGGTGCTGGATCAGGTTTTTAAGACAGAAACCCAGTTTTCGTTAAAGGGCAATGGCCAGGAAATCAAGATTTCAAATCCTTTCGAGCTATCAGGCTTTAGCGAGGAGGAGAGTATACTGCCGGTCGATCAGCACACCCATCAGGCCTATCGACTATTACTGGAATATTTCTGCTTTCCAGACAAGTTCAATTTCCTGAACCTGAATCTGGATTTTCTCCATCAGATCGAAGCAGATACCTCGAATTTTGAGTTGTATATTCACTTTAAAATGAACCTGAATGATCAGGCTGCGGTTCGCAATTATTCAGAACTGAATCTCGCCAATTTCAAGCTGTTCGTGACGCCAGTGGTTAACCTGTTTGAAAAACAGGCCGAACCGCAGAAAATCAATCATCAGCGACTGGAATATCCACTCATTTCAGATGCGCATCATCCTGAATATTATCAGGTGTATGCGGTCTCCGAGATGAACCTGATTCGTGAAAAGACTGATAAAGAACAGGTTGCCCATCAGGTTTTGCCATTTTTTGCCATGAGTCATTACCGGCATGACGGCGCACAATTTTATTATCATCTACAGCCAGAAATTGCCAGTACACAACAGAATGACCTGAAATTTTCTTTGGTCTCTCGAAGTCTGGAACCTCAGAATACCTCCTCTGATTTTATCAGTACTCAGCTGCTGTGCTGTAACCGTGATCTGCCTTATGAAAGCTATAACAGGGATCAGAATGCGCTCAGCTTGAATGACAGTCAGCTGGTTCGACGCGGACTCTTGTTAAAGCGCCCATCTTTGCCTTATCGATTCAAGCAGAGCCAAAAAGAACAATGGCGCATTATTTCCCATCTTTCCTTGAATAATCTGTCTTTGATGAAAGGTGATGCAGTCACGCATCTGAAAGAATTGCTAGAACTGTATAACCTGCCGGCTTCCAAAGAAAACCAGCAGATCATTGCAGCAATTCAATCGATTGATTTTTCACTTAGTCAGAAATTACTGGACTACAAACCATTTCCACTGTTTGTTCGTGGTGTTCGTGTGCAGGTCAAGATGAATATTGAGGCTTTCAGAGGCTCGAGTCTGTATATCTTTGCCCAATTGCTCAATCATATTTTTAACCTGAAAGTGCAAATGAATAGTTATGTGGAAATGATTGTGATTGATGCAGCAACAGAACAGGAGGTATACCAATGCGTGCAGAACGTTGGTGGCAAAAAAGCTTCTGTAGTAGAACAGCTGTATCAGCAGCCCACCCGCTTTGAACTGGTGCAGGCAACACGTCTGCTGCGTCATTATCCTGAGCAGAAACACTCACAAGACTGGAGCAAGAGTTTTAGTTTTGCTAGCTCGCTGAATCTGAATTTCCCCAAATCCGAAATTGAGTGTCTGCAATGGAACGATCAGAAAATTCAGCTGACCAGTCCGATAATTGGCCTGACCGGAACACAGGGAGTATTGCCTTATACCTATACCTATCGTATCAAGCAAAGCCCGCGTCAGCAGCGTGAGGAGACCCTGCATTTTCTCGGGTTGTTTAACCATAAACTGACCGCGCAATATATCGAAGCCTCGATTCACTATCATCTGCCAGTACGTTATGAAATTGAGCAGGAAAATCATTATCTGGAGATTCTGCATGCGCTCAATGGCTATGTGCGTGAACAACATCAACAGCAACATCTGGATGATTATTTTGCTGAATTTTCCGGTCTGATGCAGGGGCAAAATAATAGTGCTTATGTCCTGAAAACCATGCTGGGTTGCATGTTCAAGCATCAGGTTCAGATCAGGGAATATTTAACTGAGCAGTTTAAGCTGGATACTGCGCAAAAAGCATCACTGGGCGGATCAAATCCTGCATCACTGGGAATCAATACTTTCTGTGGCGAAGTGCTGACCCAAATTGATGAAAAAATTGAAATCGTGATTGGTCCTTTGAGTCGTCAGGACTATCTAGATTTTCTGCCGCAGCAAAAATATAGCGAAAAACTTAAGCAGATGATTTCAACCTGGTGCAGCCCAACCTTGATGGTGGATCTGCGTCTGGTATTAAGCAAAGCAGAAATCTACCCAATTCGGCTTGGTGATCAAAGTGCCGGGCTGGGACAAGGCGCTTTTTTGATGCCACAAACCGCTGAAGATAATCAGGAAACCTGTTACAGCCTGATGAGGAGAGCAGCATGATCAAGAGTATTATTGCGATCATTCTGGCACTCATCCTGCTGACAAGCGCTTTGGTGATCTACTACTGGCGCGATGTGCAGTATGATCCGACGGCTATGGAGATGCTGCAGTTTTTTATTCTGCTGCCGGTTTTTTCCGGCTTGTTATTGCTTTCCCCATGGCTGATTTATACATCGTTAAAAGCTTATCAGACAGCTAAAGCAGAAAAGTTAGAAGCCGCTGAAAATGAAAAAAAACATTTGCAACAGCAAAGTGAACTGGAGAAAAATAAGGATAAACCGGTTGAGGAGCGGACTCTAAAAATCTATTCATCCGCAGCAATCCATAGCTTTGGTGAAAATCATGAAATTATTGACGCAATGCAGGCATTCAAAAGCCCGGAACTGGATGAAACCTTGGTCAATCACTATGGACTGCCGATCCTGTCTTATCGCATTCGACATCTGGACGAGTTGTTAGCCGAAGCAGAAGAGGATGACACTCTGCACAGCATGCGGCTGCAACGAATCAATTTACTGATTCAGCAGCAGATGGAGCAACATGCTGAAAGTCTGTATCGCATTGCGACACATCTGAGAAAGTCAGCGATGTTCTATGATGCAGAAACCGCTTATGAATACCGTATGCATCCAGGCTGGATCAATGCACAGTTTGATGAAGAGAATGAAATAGAAACTCCATTTGAACAGGTGGCACGATTAAATAAATTGAATCTGCATATTCTGCTGCCGGCAACATTGATTCATATCTGGCCAGATCAAGCACAACAGACGCTGATCGAACAGCTAGAACAGGAATATGAAATTGTGCAGCGCCAGATTCATGTCGAGTTCCATTATGTCGATCATCACAATACTTATGCACTCTGGATCAATCTGCTCAATGATATTCAGCAGCAACATGAACAGGTCAGTCTGGTGATTGCAGTACAGTCTGAAATTGATCAGGAGTGGCTGGAACAGCAGTTATGGCAGTCGGAACAATATCTGCCGGGAGAATATGCCGCGAGTATATGCCTGTCTGCTCCACAGTTAAACATTGAAGATTTAATGGAAATTAAATCAATTAAAACCTTAAAGCATGTCAAAAATATTAGTGAATATTTACAGCAACAATCTCCAAATTTTGCTGAACAGTTGCAGCAGGAAGCCGCATTTGTACTATTGCTGGATGATCCATTACAGATCAATACCTCTAAAAAAATTCAGCAGTATTTAGGTACAGCTGGGATAGAACTGCATCACGGCCTGTATTGCCATTCTTATCTGGGCAGTACGGTAGAGATGAAAGCCTTGTTTGGGATATTTTTGTGCATGCAAATGAATGATGATGTCATTACATTGGCCTATACGGTGCAGCATCCTCATACATTTCTTGCTTATCAACCAGTCAGTCTGGTTGAAGAACTTCAACAGAATGCAGCCTGAAAAATTTTAAATAAAATGAAAAATAATGAAAAAATATAAGAGATTACAGTGAATACATTATTTTATACGATCTTGGGATATGTCTGGCAGTATGTGACCAATCCAAAAGTGATGATGGCATTGTCATTTTTCGTGGTGATTATTTCCATGAAAAATACCGTGTCGGACCATGTGTTCTGGATGCTGGTGGCGGTTTATATCCTGATCTTGGTAGTCTGGGGTATTTATACACTGATCCAGCATTATCGGCATGGCAAAAAAGGAGAGGAGCTTTCCGAGGCTATTGCCAGTACAACCGAAACTGAACAGAACAGGAATAAGAATAAAGAAGAACTGCAGCTGATCCAGCAGCAGATGAAAGAATCGATTCAGCTGATCCGAAAGTCCAGACTCGGAGATCGTAAGGGGAATACGGCACTGTATGAACTGCCTTGGTATATGGTGATTGGCAATCCGGCAGCTGGTAAAAGCTCGGCCATTTACCATTCCGGTTTACGTTTTCCATTTGAAGAACATCATCAACAGATGATGTCTTCCGGCTTAAGCGGGACCCGTAACTGTGACTGGTTTTTCTCAACCGAAGGAGTCTTACTAGATACGGCAGGGCGTTATTCGGTCTATGCTGAGGACCATTCCGAATGGCTCGGTTTTCTGAATATTCTCAAGAAAAATCGTTCAAAGGCGCCCGTGAATGGTCTGATTGTCATTGTCAGTATTGCCGAGCTGGTCAGCCAGAGTCCGGAAAAATCCATTAAATTAGCCAAAAATCTGCGTGCCCGTATTCAGGATCTAACTGAACGTCTAGAAGTCTTTGCTCCCGTGTATCTGGTCTTTTCCAAAATGGACCTGATTGCCGGATTTACCGAATTTTTTGACTGTTATGATGCGCAGGAATTTGATCAGGTTTGGGGCGCGACTTTACCGTATACGGCAAATTCCAGCGAGCAGGCGCTGGAGCTGTTTGAGAAGCATTACAATATTTTATACGATGGTCTGAAAAGTGTCAGTACAACGCATTTGAGCCGTCGGCATTCACAGCACATTTCTCCAAGTGTCATGACTTTTCCACTGGAATTTAAGAGCCTAAAACCGGTTTTAAAAACCTTTATTTCTACACTGTTCCAGGAAAATCCATACCAGTTTAAACCTATTTTCCGTGGTTTTTACTTTACCAGTGCCTTGCAGGATGGCGTAATTGAAAGCCCAATGACGGAACAGATCGCGGATGATTTTCATTTGATCCACAGTGATGACAGTGACATTGGTCTGCCGAAACAGTCAGTTTCCCAGAACCACGGTTATTTCCTGAAAGGCCTGTTTTCCAATGTGATCCTGAAAGACAAGCATCTGGTACGTCAGCATATTAACCCGACAAAAAAACGTCAGCGTTTTATGGCCTTTACCTGTGCAATTCTTGGGTTATCGATTGTCCTCAGTTTATGGTTATGGTCATATCGCAATAACCAACAGCTCATTGCTGAAGTTCAGGCCGACCTGAATAAAGTGGTGCAGATACAGGCACAAGCCAACCGTTCACTGAGCCATCAACTGGATGCCTTAATGATTTTACAGGGGCATCTGCAGCAACTGGATCAGTTTGATCAGGACCGTCCACTGAAATACAGCTTTGGTTTATATCAGGGTAACCAGATTCGAGAAAAACTGGAAACTGAATACCTTAAGGGTATTGAACAGCTAGTGCTTCAGCCTACCCAGCAGCAGATTGCACAGTATCTGCAACGTGTTAAGGCAAATGAAGCGGTGCTAAAGAAAATTATATTCAGGTGAAAATGAATCATGTGGCGCAAGGCCGCCAGATTGCTTCTGAACCTTCAGACCAGAATCCTCAGGATGCTTATAATGCCTTAAAAACCTATCTGATGCTGAGCAATCGCCAGTATATGGATTCCAGTCATTTAAGTGATCAGCTGACACGTTTCTGGCGCACATGGCTGGAACAAAACCGCGGTGAAATACCGCGGGGTGAAATGCTCCAGAAAGCCGAGCAGATTCTGGGTTATGCCATTACATTGTCAGGACGAAACAGTTTCCCTCAGTTGAATTCTGATGCAGTATTGGTGGATCAGACCCGTCAGATATTGACAGCGATTACCACCGGTATTTCTGCACGTGACCGTGTCTATAATGAAATCAAGAGTCGTGCGGCCGTGCGTTTCCCCGCAATGACAGTCAAACAGATTCTGGGTGAAACCAACCAGAATGCCATGTTGGGAAGCTATGCTTTGCCGGGAATTTATACCTATCCGGCATGGAAAGGTTATGTACAGGAAGCCATCGAGCAGGCAGCGAGCAGCACAACCGATAGTCGGGACTGGGTGCTGAATACCACGCAATCTGATGATCTCAGCTTTAGTGGTAGTCCTGAGCAGATCCGTCGTCAACTGACTGAGCTCTATAAGAAAGAATATATTGCAGAATGGCGTAAATTCCTGAACGCGATTCATTATGCCAAAGCAGGCGATTTCAATCAGCAGATCAAGCAGATGGATCTCTTGGGCGAACCGGAACATTCTCCAATCCGTATCTTGATCCAAC
Organism: Acinetobacter sp. HA; assembly: GCF_000264725.1. Classification (NCBI taxonomy): domain Bacteria; kingdom Pseudomonadati; phylum Pseudomonadota; class Gammaproteobacteria; order Moraxellales; family Moraxellaceae; genus Acinetobacter; species Acinetobacter sp. HA. The sequence continues at coordinate 27,263 of NZ_AJXD01000029.1, forward strand.
GTGTGGCCCAAGAGACCAGCTGGGATAATCCGATGGTTCAGGCAGAACTGGCAGTGCCGCAAAAAGGCTTTATTGCCTGGTTTAAGCGCAAAGTGCTGAATCGTGATGAAGCGAAGCAAGTGCAACAGGCCAATAGCCCGTTAGGGCATGGTGTGATTGCACGTGAGTTCCAGATGTTCTATCAGATGGTACGTCAGCGCGATGATCTGCAGAATCAATCGCTTCTAGATGGTTACATGCAGTCAATGGCAAAAATCCGCAGCCAGTTCAATGATCTAAAAAGCTCAGGTGATATTGGTCCTGCCAGTATGGCTCTGGTCAAACAGACAATTCATGAACAGAACTCCATTTTTAACACTAGCCAAAAATTTGTGGCAGAGAAAATGGCGGCGGGGACGACAGAGCTGGATCAGCAACTGTTACAAAAACTTCTGGTTGCACCATTAACCCAATCCTTTGAGGGACTGCTGGTTCCTGCACAAGCTGAAATAAACAAGCTCTGGACCATGCAATCTTATCAGCCATTTAGCCAGAATCTGGCTCAAAAATATCCTTTTAGCAGTCAGGCAACCTTACAGGCCACTTCCAATGAAATTAACCAGATTTTTGGTGAAAGTGGCAGTATTGCACGCTTTGTGAAAGAACATCTGGATCCACTGGTGATCCGACGTGGCTATACCTTGACCTCCAAAACCTGGCAGGATCTGGGAATCAGTCTGAACCCGGCTTTTGTAGCAAATTTTCAGACTTATGTCGCACCTGCTCATGGGGTTGCAACAGGCGAACTAAAACAGGGGCAGGGTAAAGCTCCTGCTGCAAGCCAGTCCAATTTCCAGTTCTATCCATTGGAAAATCCTCAGCTTTTAGCTTATACCTTTGATATCGATGGGCAACGCATGCTGTTTGAAAATGGCATACAGCAATGGGTGAACTTTGTCTGGCCAAATCCGGGCGCGATTCCAGGCGCACGCATTACCCTAGTGGATCTTGAAGGGAAAACGCATACCATTTTTGATGAACCGGGCGAATATGGCATTAACCGTCTGATTGAAAGTGCACAACGTACCCAGAAAGGCAGCAACTTTGAGATGGTCTGGAAGAGCAAGGAAGACCCGGAACTCCTGGTAAAAGTAAACTTCCGTCTGGTCAGTGGCCAGAATGCCAGTTCTATCGGCGGACAGCCAAACTATGCCAACCTGCAACTGATGGATCAGGTCGTTTCCAATAAATCGGTACGTGTCGTGGCTGCGCAAAGTGTTCCTGTATCGGTACACAATCCGGCCACGGCATTAGCTAATACGGGAGCAGCTGTACCATGATGAGGATTCATTTCAAGTTGAAGAAAATGGTGGAGGTGAGTAATGCATGAGTTAAAAACCACACCACTTTATTATGGTAAATGTCCAGCACGTGGCGATTTTCTCAAGTCACGTGGACAATATCAGCTCATTCAACTGATTGATCAGTGGATTACGGAAGCATTGGAGTTTGCCATGCAGAAGGCAGATTTCAAGCAGACCTATGCGCAATTACCCGCGCTGGATTTCTTTATTGCCAATCCCAAAGAAAAACTATTTTTGCTGGCTAACTTAATTGCCAGTGAAGACAGTTCAGGGCGGCAGTTTCCAATGATGCTCAGTCATCTGATTGAGCATGAACAGCCATTTGAAAATATCATGTATTCGCCATTGCGCTACAAATCGGCTCTGGTTGAGCTTTATCAATGTAACCGGGTAATGCGTTCCATTCGTGATACTGATATTTTGCTGGATAAACTGAGTAAGCTGAGCAACCAGATTATGGTGCCCAGCCAAGAAGAAGCGCAGGAATTTTATCAACATCATACGATTCATTCATTTGCAAAGCTGATGAATCTGAGTGCCTATCAGCTGGCACAGAGCTTGATTGGATTGGGATTATTGCTGCAACCGATTGTTCAGCAAGGTACTAGCCGCCTGAATAAAGTGCTAATTTTACCTATTCATAATAGGATTTATTGCTATGAAATTGCAGCATTTTGGGTCAGCCTGATCAGCCAGTTTGTACAACATCATCATACAGAACTGTTGATTGGTATATTACATAAAGAACAGCCTATTTTATTATTTGGTTTTAAAGGTGCAGATATACAGGCTTTAAGTGATATTTTTACCGAAAACTTAGATAGTCAACACTGGGTATCCTTGATCCATGCAGCCTGGATTGACCCGTATCTAGAAAATAATGCAGGTTTGGCAGCCTTGGAACAGTCCTTAAGTGAGCGTCAGATGAGTCTGGCTCAAGGCATCAAGTTATTTAAACAAACATTTGTAGAAGCATAAAATGAAAATAAAAAACAAATACTTAAAATTAAAAAAATATATAAAATCAATCTCTTAATCTCTTTTTTTTTGAGTTTTTCAGTGTGTGCGCAACCGATCATTATTGACGGTGCTGTACCCACTGAGATGACCAAACAGGAAATACTGAGTAAATTGTATACAACTTATGGGCAGAAAAATGTGGTGGACCGCATCCAGATCCGTCAGGTCACCGCACCAGCAGACTGGTCAAATACAGTCAGTACAGTAATTCATGAAGATCTGAAAAAGGTCAAAAACGGTAAATTAACAGTAAAAGGTACTGATATTCAGCTCACAGGTAAAGTATCAAATCCTCATGAAATTCAGGAAATTACAGCAAAATTTCAGGGATTAACGCCAGCAAGTTACCGCTTAAATACCCAACTTTCAGTCAATCAGGCTGAACAGCAGATCATTGATGCGGCATTAAAGAATCGAATCATTGAGTTTGAATCTGGTAGTGCGATATTAGCATTTTCAGGTACACAGATCCTGGATGAAATGGTCATTGCTTTAAACAAGATGGGTGCTAAAAAAATACGGATTATTGGACATACGGATAGTTCAGGCAATGCTCATCAAAATCTGCAATTGAGCCAGCAACGTGCAGAGGCTGTAAAGGCTTATTTAATCAAAAAAAATATTCCAGCACATTTGCTCAGTACTGATGGTTTAGGTGCAAGTAAACCTGTAGCGGAAAATACCACAGCTGAAGGTCGAAAGAAAAACCGTCGGATTGAGTTTGAAGTACTTTAAAAATATAAGTTGCTTGAGCAACAACATAGATAAGCGTATTATTAATA
>NZ_AJXD01000030.1:0-25682 GCF_000264725.1 Acinetobacter sp. HA
GGAGCAGAATATCACTTATAGGAGTTGTTCAAATTTACGGATCCATCTCTAATGAATATGGAAACCATCACATAAACATCATATAACCAACGATGATAATTGCTCATACCTTGGCTTTGTGAAGTGGGAAACCACCCTTCATGCAGAACCAAAGTCGCCATAAAAAGACTAATACCAACCAAAAAGATGCTTAGATTTCTTGGAAAATTCACTGAGCCGAATAATGCTCGATAGAGCGCTTGCTGTGTTTCAGCAACGACCTTGCCTTCTTTTTTGGTCAATTTATAATTACGCATCTCAATTTAATTTTATAATTTTAAAAAATCACATACAGCATAACAAAAAAAAAACAGAACCCTAAGATTCTGTTTTAAACTATTTTTTAAATGTGTATTAACCAAAACGACCAGTAATATATGCTTCTGTCAACTGATGATCCGGCTGGCTAAAGACTTTTTCTGTCGAATTCACTTCAATTAAATCACCTAAATGGAAGTATGCAGTTCGATCTGATACTCGTGCCGCCTGCTGCATTGAGTGAGTCACAATAGCAATCGTATATTGGGTAGAAAGTTCGGAAATCAGCTCTTCCACTTTTGCTGTCGCAATCGGATCCAGCGCTGAACATGGTTCATCCATCAGGATAACATCCGGGCTTACCGCAATGGTTCGCGCGATGCAGAGACGTTGCTGCTGACCACCAGATAAAGTTGTTCCCGGCTGATTCAGTCGGTCCTTTACTTCATTCCACAATCCGGCCTTACGCAGACTATTCTCGACAATTTCTTCCAGATCATATCTATCGCGAGCCAGACCATGCAGTTTCGGGCCATAGGCCACATTGTCAAAAATAGATTTTGGAAATGGGTTTGGTTTCTGAAATACCATGCCAACCTGCGCACGTAGCAATACTACATCCAGATTAGGATCATAAATATCCTGATGATCCAGCAAAACTTTACCTGTCATACGGCAACCATCAATGGTGTCGTTCATCCGGTTGAGAGCACGCAGGAAAGTGGATTTACCGCAACCCGATGGACCAATAAAGGCGATCACTTCATTTTCATAAATGTTCAGGTCAATACCTTTGATCGCTTCGAGTTCACCATAGTAAACATGTACATCCTGCGCACTCAGCTTGACATTGCCCGTCTTGTCTTTTTTCTTATTTTCAGCTTGGGTCTCGAACTGAGAATTATATGAAATCAGGGGCTTGGTTGCAGCGGCATCTGCAATAAATTTATTTTGCTGGAGGTTCATGGATAGATCCTTTTTAAATAGTTTGAAATATTCATTGTTTTCATTATTTTCTCCTTACCAACGGACTTCAAACTTCTTGCGTAACCAGATGGCTAAGCTGTTTAAGCCAATCATCATGACAAGGAGAACAATAATGGCGGCAGCAGTACGACCTTCGAAGAAGTTACGCAATTCATTACCCTGCCACAGGAAAATCTGTACAGGCAAAGCAGTCGATTGATCTAGTGGCGTTGCAGGTACGCTAGCAACAAAGGCGCTCATCCCGATCAATAACAGTGGTGCGGTTTCACCAAGTGCCTGTGCGACACCAATAATCGCTCCGGTCAAAATACCCGGTAGTGCGAGTGGTAAAATATGGTGGAATACAGTTTGTAAACGTGAGGCACCTAAGCCTAAGGCTGCCTGACGAATCGATGGTGGTACAGCTTTTAGAGAAGCTCGTGTAGTAATAATCACGGTTGGCAAAGTCATCAGACTAAGTACCAGACCACCGACTAATGGCGCTGAAAGTGGTAAATGCATCCAGCCGATGAAGATCGCTGCACCGAGTAGACCGAAAACAATAGACGGAACGGCTGCCAGGTTATTGATGTTGACTTCAATGACATCGGTGATCCAGTTTTTTGGTGCAAACTCTTCCAGATAGATTGCTGAAGCTACACCGATTGGAATCGAGATAAAGATCACGATCAACATCATGAACAGTGAGCCCATGAATGCACCTGCCAAACCAGAGGTTGCAGGCGAACTACGGGAGTCCGGATTAGTAAAGATATTGGTATTGAAGCTGTTTTCGATCACGCCTGAAGCTTTCATGTCATCAGCAATCTGGCGGACTTCAGGACTTAGCTGTTGCTGCTCATCTGGCAGGTTACGGTCAATATTACCTGCAAGCCATACATCAACATTGGCGTCGGCCAAAATTTTAACTTCCTGGGTTTTTCCGACCAGACTTGGATTGTTCAGCACCATGTCACGCAGACGATAGGCTTCTGAACTGGTATATAAATAACCCAGTTCATCACGCTGGTTTTCCAGCTTGCCGTCTTTGGCAATCATGCCATTAATGATCAGGGCATCCCAGTCGACCATGCCAGCCTGCATCTGCCAATCCACCATACGCTGTTCAAACTGTGCAGGAGACTCGCCGGCAGTCTGTTTGGGTTGTGGACCAATATTGACAATTGCCGGATCGAAATGGATAGGCAGGCTCATACTGCTTTGCCAGAATGCCGGCAAGCCTTTGGCCAAGATACTACCGAATAGCAATACGACAAAGAACAGACCCGCCAATACCGCAGAAAAACCAAGCATACGAAAGGTTTTTTCTTTGCGATGGCGCCGTGCAAGAGAGCTTTGAATGGTCTTTTTACGCTCTTCACGCAGCTCAGCATTAACAGATGGATCAATACGCTGATCTAAAGGTGTGGTATTTGAAGTACTCATTAGTCGTATTGCTCACGATATTTACGCACGATGTACAGTGCGACAATGTTCAAACCTAAGGTAATAACAAAAAGAGTCAGACCTAATGCAAACGCAACCAGTGCTTGTGGACTGGCAAAGTCAGTATCGCCAGTTAATTGGTTCACAATGGTAATGGTTACAGTTGATACCGCTTCTAGTGGATTAGCATGTAACAGCGGGCTATTACCTGCTGCCAGTACCACAATCATGGTCTCACCAATCGCACGGGATGCTGCCAGCAAGAAGGCACCGATAATGCCCGGCAAAGCGGCTGGCAGCACCACTTGGCGGATCGTTTCAGATTTGGTTGCGCCTAGACCCAGTGAACCGTCTCGTAAGGCACGTGGTACCTGGGTAATAATGTCATCTGATAAAGAAGATACAAATGGAATGATCATGATGCCCATAACAAAGCCGGCAGTTAAGGCACTGGTCGCATTAATATCAACACCGACCATAGCACCGAGCGTTTTAATAAATGGGCCCAGAATCATCAAGGCAAACACACCGTAAACGATGGTTGGAATACCAGCCAGAACCTCAATAGTCGGTTTTGCCCATGAACGGAATTTTGGTGAGGCATATTCGGACAAATAGATTGCAATCATCAGACCCAATGGGACTGCGACCAACAGGGCGATTCCACTGACCATCAAGGTGCCCCACAATAAAGGCAACAGGCCATAACTTCCTTCGGCATTGCCTGAAGTGCTAAAACCCGGGTTCCATTGTGTGCCAAAGAAAAAATCAATTGGGCTGACGAAGCTAAAGAAGCGCATTGCTTCGCCAAACATCGACATGACAATGCCGAGTGTGGTCAGGATGGCAACACCAGAACAGAGTGCCAAGCTGATATTGATGACTTTTTCAACCTGATGACGTGCACGCAACTGATTACTGATACGTTTTTTGGCCCAAACCAGTCCGGCAACAGCAACAGAGATCACTACCACCAGCTTGGCATAGCTGCTGATGCTCATGATACGTGCCACCTGCTCTGCTGCAGCCAGTTCATAAGCCTGTGGTGTATCACTAACGCCAAAACCGGAAGCCAGTGCCTGCACCCGATCCACGATCACACTCAGAGCTGCAGAATCCATGCCTGCGACCATCCGTTGTGGCAGGTGTTTCAGCACCAGCTGTTCCAGGAGCACAGGTTCAACCAGATTCCAGATCATGAAGATTAAAAATGCAGGAATACCACACCATAAAGCCACCATGGCGCCATAATAGCCAGGACGCGAATTCAGCATTGCTGTGTTTTTGCCTTGGCCTGCCAATTTCTGGCTTCGACTTAATCCGATCTGATAGGCAACAGCGATAATCGCCAGTAACACACCCAGGAGTAGCAGATTCATGTATGCTCCACTGTTTTTTCAATCTTCATATTTTTAAAAAACCTATCTATGACTAAAAGCCGGTGACCGTTTCCAGCCACCAGCTATTTCAATATTTGCTTACTTCACTACAACTACTTTAGCTGCCTTAAAGTTAGCAAGTACTGCTGCACGTTCCTTATCAGACATTGAAATCAAACCTGCTTTTTCCAGTTTCGATCCTTTACCAGATACTTTCTTGCTCAGGAAGTATTCAGTGAACTGTGGCAAACCTTTGATTGATTTCAGGTGTTCGCCTTTCACATAGAAGAACAATGGACGAGATACCGGATAAGAACCATTCAGGATGGTCTGCTCAGATGGTGCAACGTTGTTAACTGTTGCAACACGCAGTTTGTCACGGTTCTGGTCATAGAAACCTAGACCAAATACACCAACTGCACTTTGAGAGGTTTTCAGACGTGCCAGCGTTTCGGTGTAGTCACCTGAAATTTCAATAACACGACCATCTTTACGGAAAGTGGTACAGGCTTTCTTTTTGGCATCTTTATCTAAAGACTTAATTGCAGCATATGTTTCACAACCTGCATCCACCATCTTCTCCTGGAAGACTTCGCGTGTTCCATGATTCGAAGCAGGGATTACCAGTGTGATCGGCTCATTAGGAAGTGACTTGTCAATCTGGTTCCAGCGTGTATACGGGTTAGCTACCATTTTGCCATTGGCTGGTAACTGTGCTGCCAAGGCTGCAAAAACATGTTGTGGACGAAGTTTGTAAGCTGCTTTTTTGGCATTCGATGCAAAGACAATACCGTCATAACCGATTTTGATTTCTAGTACCTGGTTAACGCCATTCTTTTTACATTCTGCCAATTCGGAACTTTTGATCTGGCGAGATGCGTTTGCGATATCGATGGTATTATCACCAACACCATTACAGAACTGCTTTAAACCACCTGACGAACCGCCTGAGCCGACAACTGGAGTTTTAAACTGCGGGAAAGTATTGCCAAATTCTTCAGCTACAATACTTGCATATGGAAGTACAGTTGAAGAACCTGCAATTTGAATTGTGTCGCGTGCTGCATTCGCTGCAGTCATGCCTAGCCCCATCACTGCAAGTGCAAGTGTAATTTTTGTAAAGCGCATTCTGTATCTCTCACAATCATTTAAATTTGGAGTACGCCACTTTTTTTGTCGTGTTGTACTTGTTTCGATACAAGTATTTTGATTTTTAAATATGACAGGCTGGTTACAGATTTATGAAGATTTTATGATAGCTGTTACAGCACCAAATAACTAAAAAATATTTATTATTTTCAATATATTATGAATTATTTAAGAATTTTTTCGACATTTTTATAGCAACTAAATATGTAAAAAATTTTGTATTTCTTATAAAGAATTTCTTTTTTTACCACAATTTTGATGCATGAATAACCACTATTTAAATTCGATCTAGAAACAAATAATCTTTGTTGAAATATAAAAAAAGGAGACCAATAGGCCTCCTTTTTCACACCACAATCACTTATGCAATTGGTGGTGTATAAGTACCGTCAGCGATGGAATCCTTGATTCGATCCGCTTCTGCAAGCACCAGTGCCAGCAGGTTCTTCACGTTTTCAAGTGTTGCCACCGGACTTAAAGTCGTCATTTTCAGAGATTGAACCTGACCGACTTTAGTTACACCAATATTCGCTTCACCACGTGCAAACAGCTCATCTGCTACGTTCTGGTTCAGGGCATCCACAAACTCAGCTGGATAACCTGCTGGAACCACACGGAACAATACTGATGCAAACTGTGGCTCAACCAGAAGTTCCAGACCATCAGTTGCCTTGATGTAGTCTGCCACTTCACGTGTCAATTTCACGCCATGATCAATCATTGAACCGTAAAGCTCTTCACCCAAGGCTTCAACCGTCATCCACAACTTCAACGCATCGAAACGACGTGTCGTTTGCAGTGACTTCGATACCAGGTTCGGAACGCCGTGCTCTTCATCATAAGCAGAGTTTAAATACTCTGCTTCATAATGCATGAAACGATAGTTCGCTTCATCTTTGAGCAAAAATGCACCACATGAAATCGTTTGGAAATAATGCTTGTGGAAATCCAGTGTGATCGAATCAGATAACTCAATCCCATCCAGCATAGAACGATAGTCATTGGATAGAATCAGTGCGCCACCCCATGCCGCATCGATATGCATCCACGCGCCATATTTATTGGTGATTTCACGAATTGCTTTCAATGGATCAATCGCGCCCGCATCGGTTGTACCTGCGGTTGCTACCACACATGCAACGATTTTGCCTTCAGACTGAAGATGCGCCATGGTTTTTTCCAGAGCATCAACATCCATCTGTGCATTTTCATTTACAGGAACAGTGACTACTGACTGGAAGCCCATACCCATCATTGCCATGTTCTTTTGCACAGAGAAGTGCGCATTTTCAGAACAGATGACTTTGACGTTACGCATCGCGTCCGCAGGAATACCATCACGCTGAACCGACCACGGATTACCGTTTTCATCTTTCCAGTTTTTCGCGATGCAGGCATCACGCGCCAGCAATACACCCATCAGGTTCGACTGTGTACCACCTGAAGTGAATACACCCGCCTGACCTGAACCATAACCAACCTTTTGACGTAGCCAGTCGATTAACTGCACTTCCATCAAAGAACCCGCTGGACTTTGATCCCATGAATCCATGGATTGGTTAGTCGCATTGATCAGCACTTCCGCAACCTGGCTTGCTACCATGGTTGGACAGTGCAAATGCGCTAGAGAATGCGGGTGATGTACTTTCAAGCTTTTGTTAAGGAATAGCTCAACCATACGCTCTAAAGATTTTTGAAGACCCAAACCATCTTTAGAAGGGTTGAAAGAAATTGCGCTACGCAATTCCTTGATGCTGCCACCCGTGTACATTTTGTCATTTTGCAACCATGCTGCAACCGCTTCGGTCGCTTGGTCCATCGCTGACTCATAGTCAGCGATAGATGCAGCATCATTGCAGAGTAACGCTTTACGATGTTCTGCAAAATCTACCATAAATTACGCGCCTCGAACTGCGACTAAAGCTTCAGCAACCGCTTTCTTGAAGCGAACCAGAACTTCTTCACACTCTGCCTGAGTAATAATCAATGGGCAAAGCAAACGGATCACTGTACCGTTACGACCACCTTTCTCAAGCAATAATTTATTGTTGAAACAAGCAGTCTGGATCGCTGCAGCCAATTGACCATCAGCAGGTAACGAACCCATATGATCAGCAGGTTTACGTTCGTCTACGATTTCAACACCGATCATTAAGCCACGACCACGCACGTTACCGATACATGGGAATTCAGCAGCTAGCTTTTTCAGTTCAGCTTGCAGGAAATCACCACGTTCTTGTGCGTTTTGCGCAAGGTTTTGCTCTTTAATGGTATTGATCGTTGCAAGACCTGTACCCATTGCCAGCTGGTTACCACGGAATGTACCGGTATGGCCAGCAGGTTGCCATGCGTCGAACTTACGTTTAATACCCAGTACCGCAAGTGGCAAGCTACCACCGACCGCTTTAGACATTACCACTACATCAGGCTCAATACCTGCGTGTTCAAAGGCAAACATTTTGCCTGAACGTGCAAAGCCCGCTTGAACTTCGTCAAGAATCAATACGATGTTGTGTTTTTCAGTCACTTCACGGATTTTCTGTAACCATTTTACTGGTGCTGTTACCACACCGCCTTCACCTTGAATCGCTTCAAGAATCACAGCTGCTGGCTTGGTTACACCGCTTTCAACATCTTCAATGAAGTTTTCAAAGAAGTAAGTTAAAGCGTCAACACCCGCTTCACCGCCAAGACCCAATGGGCAACGGTATTCGTGTGGGTAAGGCATGAACTGAACGCCTGGCATTAAACCATTTACTGCATTCTTCGCCGACAGGTTACCTGTCATGGCAAGAGAACCGTGAGTCATACCGTGATAGCCACCAGAGAAGCTGATCACTGAGCTACGACCTGTAAAGGTTTTGGCAAGTTTAATCGCTGCTTCTGTTGCATCTGCACCAGATGGACCACAGAACTGTAAGCAATATTCTTCTTTACCACCTGGAAGGTAGGAAAGAAGAGCTTCAGTAAAAGCATCTTTTAAAGGAGTGGTTAGATCCAGGGTATGTAGTGGGAGACCGCTTGCAAGCGTATCCTGGATACTTTGAATCACCGCAGGATGATTATGGCCCAAAGCCAATGTCCCTGCCCCAGCTAAACAATCAAGGTACTCAGTACCTTCAACATCGGTAACCCAGCAACCTTGTGCTTTCGCTATCGCTAACGGTAATTTACGTGGATAACTACGCACATTCGATTCCATCTGACTTTGGCGAGTCAAGTAGTATTCGTTTGTGGAATTGGTGGCAGGGTTTACAGAAGTAACGCTCATATCGAATTACCATCTCTGATATGGGTTGAAAGAAATAAGTCTGGTGACGTTTGGTCCTTTGACTCGGTGCTTTATAAGATTTTAGTTAGCCATAATCTTAGTTAACTAACTTAGGAGGCGGATGATACCGAATTTTTCAGGAAAATAAATAACTTTCAACTCAATTTACCTGAAAATTTATCGAAAAAAATATCATGCCTGTCTAAGCTCTAAATTATCATCTTAACGTGTGACAAAGGAAAGAAAAGCAGCTTCTTTTATACTTTTTTGTAGCCTTTCAGAAAAGTTTGCAATTATTTTAATAAGGCATTAATAAATATATAATTTTTAAAATAATTAAACTTTAAAACTACAGAAAAAATAATCAAAAACTTAACACTCTTACCACAAATATTTCGCAAAAAGAGCACAATTGAGATTTAATATCTGAGGATCAGCCAAGATGGCTAATTTTAAGAAAAACAGGAAGAAAATATGCGCCTCCTAGCATTGTCCAGCCTTATACTTGCAGGCACCTTGGCGAGTACTGCATTTGCAGACCAAAATGAGCCACTGAATTATAATATTATTAATATTTCAGCAGAGGCCAGTCGCGATATTTCCAATGACCTGATGCATGCCAATTTATATGTAGAAAAATCCAATAAACAGCCTGCTGAACTTGCAGCGCAAATTAATCAACTCATGAACCAGGCCATCAATGCCGCAAAGAAATATCCGAGTGTGAAAATTGAAACCGGCTCACAACACACTTATCCAGTCTATGACAATGATAACCGCAAACTCAGAGAGTGGAGAGCTCGTGCTCAGGTGCGTATTGAATCGACTGACTTCAAAGCGGCTTCACAGCTAATTGCCGAATTGCAGCAAAACTTCCAGACTGAATCAATTAACTTTACAGTATCTGAAGCAAAACGTAAGAAAATTGAAAATGAGCTGATGCTGGAAGCATCCAAAAACTTCCAGCAACGTGCACAAAGCCTGGCTCAGGCTTGGAACAAGGCTGGATATCAACTGGTAAATATGAATATTAACACCAATAATTCAGGCTACCCACCGGTTCCACGTATGGCAATGGCCAAAGCGGCTTATGCAGAAGCAGCTATTCCAGATCAGGAAATGGCAGCGGGTGAATCTAAAATGACCGTGAATGCCAATGGTTCGATTCAGTTTAAATAAGTGTTAATAAAAGCACTCTGCTTTTAAAAACCACCCTTTTGGGTGGTTTTTTATCACCTGAGTTTGCTTTGAAAAATCAACGCTACAAATTCATACATACTTCGGTATAAATACTACTTTGATAAGTTTAGAGTAACCGACATTTGCATCAATCCTCTTACCTTATGTCTCTTGATCAACCCAACTTATATCTGTTTCATATTCTTAATGCACCTGATCACGCTTCAATATGGATGATCAACTATGCCTGTCTGATTGCACATGATTTGGTGTATTTATTCCTGCTGATCTTTGCCATAGCCTGGCTACGTGGCAATCGTGAAGTGAAAACCGGGATTATCAAAGCCTTTATCTTCACTGCCATTACCTTATCAATAAGTGAAGTTTTATCTGCTGTGTTGAATATGCCTCGTCCATTTGTCATGGAAATTGGTCATGCCTTAATTGAGCATGAAGCCACAGGTTCTTTTCCCAGCAACCATATGAGTATTTTTAGCGGGATTGCTCTCGCCTATTATTTTTCACCTCAGCGAAACTTGGGACGAATTCTGCTCTGGACTGCCTGGCTGGTAGCTTGGTCGCGGATCTATGTCGGTGTACATTTTCCAATTGATATGGCGGGAGCTTTCCTAATTGCACTTGTTGTAAATCTGGCTGGCTTATCACTCTGGTGGAAATATCAGGAAAAACTGATGGATTTTATCCTGAACATTTATCAGTTCCTGTTTGCGCCTTTAATCCGGATGGGCTGGATTAAATAAATCTAATGAAAATGCCATAAAAAATCCCGCTCGAAAGCGGGATTTTTTACATTTCTTTAACTTAATAGATCGACATATGATTGCGGTGAATCATTTCCAGTGAACGGGCTTCACCGAGTACCTGATGCACTTTGTCTGATGCTAGACCTTTGACGATCTCAGCTGAACGTGAACTAAAGTTCACACGTCCGACCGCAATACGGTGACCTTGTGTATCGACACATTCCACCACATCACCACGCTCGAAATGACCTTCAACTGCTTTAACGCCTACCGGTAACAGACTGCGGTGATTTTCTTTAATGGCCTTAACAGCACCATCATCAATCACCAGACGACCTGCCGTTTGCAAATGCGCTGCCAGCCATTGCTGATGTGCAGTAACACGATCATCATCAGTAATAAATAACGTGCCCAACATTTCACCCGTCATAAGACGCGATAAAACGCAGTCACTGTCACCACTGGCAATCAGCGTTGGACAACCCGACTTCGCAGCCAGACGTGCAGCGCGGACTTTGGTCAGCATGCCGCCACGACCAAATTTGCCACCACCACCAGCCATATCAAACAAACTCTCATCCATCGCACGTACGGTATGGAACAGTTTAGCATCCGGATTAGAACGTGGGTCCGAATCAAACATGCCTTCCTGATCGGTCAGGATAATCAGCAGATCCGCATGCACCTGACCTGCTACCATGGCAGCCAAGGTATCATTATCACCAAAGCGGATTTCATCGGTAGAAACAGTGTCATTTTCATTAATCACCGGAATCACACGCCATTCAATCAGGTGCTGCAAGGCATCACATGAATTGAGATAGCGGCGACGATCTGCCAGGTCATCATGGGTTAACAGTACCTGAGCAGTCTGGATCTGGTGTTTATCCAGTACGCTTGACCAGGTATGAATAAGCCCCATCTGACCAATGGCAGCGCAAGCCTGAAGACTGGGTAGATCGGTGGGTCGATTCTCTAGTTTCATTCGAACCATACCTTCAGCCACAGCACCTGATGACACCAGAATAATCTCGTGTCCTGCATTGTGTAGATCTGCGATTTGTCCCGCCCAGTGCGAGATGGCATCTAAATCTAAACCTTGCCCGTTTGCTGTGAGTAAAGATGATCCGATTTTAACAACGATTCGTTTACAACCCTTGAGCTGACGTTGCCCATCTACCACTTCTATCATCTTGTCCTCAGACTTATCTTTAAAAGATTAACGTACGTAATATACTTCTACGTCGCTGTCGTCATCATCTTCATCATCAAAGTCATCGCCACCCAGACGTTGAGCGCGACGCATTTCACGATAAGCTTCTTTCGCAGCAATCGTTTGTTCACGTGTTTCAGCTTCCAGCTGATCACGGAATGCTTTCATTTCTGCTGCATATTCTGGATCTTCAACTTCACGTTCGCGTTGCTGTTCGATTTGATCCATCAGGTAGTACACAACGTCTTTCGTCCCTTCTGCCGTTAAGCCAGAAGTTTTAAAGACAGGGCCTTCCCACTGTAATTCTTCAAGAATGTGGTTACACCATTCGTCACGTGTTTCTTCTGCTAACTGGTCAACCTTGTTCAGAACCAATACCACAGGCAATTTAGAGAGCGTTGGCGAGAATTTCTCAAGCTCTGCGATAATTGCTTTGGCATTGTAAGCAGGATCTGAACCATCAATCGGTTGTACATCGACAATGTGTAGCAAAATGCGTGTACGTGCCAAGTGTTTCAGGAAGCGAATACCCAGACCCGCACCTTCAGCAGCACCTTCGATCAGACCTGGAATATCAGCCATCACAAATGAACGGTAACGATCTGCATCTACAACGCCCAGATTTGGCATCATTGTGGTAAATGGATAATCTGCCACTTTCGGTTTTGCAGCGGATACTGCACGGATAAAGGTTGATTTACCTGCATTAGGCATACCCAGTAAACCAACGTCTGCAAGCACTTTTAGCTCCAGACGGATTTCACGGAATTCACCTTTAACACCATGGGTACACTTACGTGGAGAACGGTTAGTCGACGATTTGAAGTGGGTATTACCCAAGCCGCCATCACCACCTTGAGCAACCAATACCTTTTGACCGTCTTCGATCAGGTCACCAATAATGTCGCCAGATTCACTATCTACAATAGTTGTTCCTACAGGAACTTTTAAAATAACTGATTCGCCACCACGACCAGCACAGTTTGCGCCAGCACCGTTTTTACCACGTTCAGCGCGAAATCTACGGGTATAACGATAATCTACAAGGGTACTCGTGTCGTCGTCAGCCTGAACATAAATGCTGCCGCCACGACCACCATCACCACCATCTGGACCACCAAATGGTACGAACTTTTCACGGCGAAAACTGGCTACGCCATTGCCACCGTCGCCAGCCTCTACGGTAATGACTGCTTCATCAACAAAGCGCATATTGCCAATCCTCTAAAAACTTTAAAACCGCCTATTCTGCCATATTTTAAAGCATTTCTCGACTACATTTATGCACTATTCCATGAAGATCGCTCATTTCAAGGGTAATTTCATTCAGCTTGTCTCAAAATACAAAACAGTCTGAAAAATATTCAGACCTATAAAAATTCAAAATATAGTCTTTAAAGCTTAATTGATCGTTTTTTATTATTTCTGATTTGGCATCGAGCTGCCTATAGTGCTCAACGTCGAAAAAGAGCCCATGGTATAGCTATGACCACAGAAAAGAATTCTGTCAGCCCATTGTCATCACAATTTGTATTACTTATGGCAATGGCATGTGGTCTCTGTGCCGGATCAGCTTATTTTAATCAGCCCTTGATCTATTCAATCGAGGAAAGTTTAGGAATTACAACCAGTCAGGCTGGCTTAACGGTAGTGATCGCCCAGATGGGATACGTACTGGGCTTAATGCTGTTAGTACCATTGGGAGATTTTCTGAATAAACGCAAGCTAGTGGTCAGTCTGATGGTCTTTGCAGCCATTTCACAGATTCTGCTTTCATTCAGCACGACTTTATCAACGCTTTATGTGTTTACCTTATGTGCGACGTTTGGAGCAATCTCGGCGCAGGTTTTAATTCCTTTTGCTTCTACGATTAGTCCACCTGAATCCAGTGCTACTATTGTCGGTAAACTGATAAGTGGCTTGGTGATGGGTATCATCCTATCGCGGACTTTTGCTGGCTTTGTTTCGACCTATTGGTCTTGGGAAGGTGTTTACTTCTCTAGTGGAATCATTACCTTGCTTTTTGCCACTCTCATGTGGAAAAAACTACCAGATACTCAACCCCAGGCGGGTTTGACCATTGGCAGTATTTATCGCTCTTTATTTGTCATCGCTAAGCAGAACCCGCATCTGATTCGTCGTGCCTGCGCAGGTGCTTTAGGCTTCGGTATTCTATCTATGGTCTTTACTTCCATGACCTTCGTACTAGGTAGCGCACCTTACCATTTCACTGATTTTGAAATTGGCCTGTTCGGCTTATTAGGGATCATCGGAATTTATTCATCAAGCTGGTTAGGCAAAACCGTAGGACAAGGCAGAGAAAATCTGGTCGCCAAGCTATGTATTGCTTTAATGCTCAGCTCTACACTGCCCTTATATTTTGCCCAGCAGAATATTGTGATCTATGCGATTGGCGTATTGAGGGCTTATTTTGGCCTGGCCGCATTCCATGTATTAAATCAGAATCTAGTTTATCGGATTGACCTGAAATCACGTTCCAGAATTAATGCAGTATATATGACCATTTATTTTAGTGGTGCAGCTTTAGGCTCACTTGGTGCGGTTTATGCCTGGGAGCACTTTGAATGGGTTGGTTGTGTGGTACTTGGCTTTATTTTTTCGATTGGGATTTTAGTGATTGATCGGTGGGATTTCAGGAAGAGGCTTGAGATAAAAATTTCATCTTAATTGACCTCTCCCTTAAGGAGAGGGAAATTTATTAATTTTTTTAATTCCTTTTTACCGCTTTCGTCACTTATCAGCTCTTTTAAAACCAAACACTCTTTTTTAGAAAAATACAATCATCGTCAAATAGATGAAGTTGTCTTTTTTAAATGGTCATAATTATCATCGCCAACTAAGACCATATTTTTCAATATATTATATTTAGTCTCGACCTCAATTAATTGCATCAATATACTTATATTGTTGAAATATAAGCTCTGTACTTTTTTGTTTTTCCCAACTTGTATAAATCATCAACACCGCTATAGGTGCAAACATTGTCGCCGACCAAATCAAAAGATTTTTTTTTTGCAGTAGACTTATCTTCTACAAACATTTGTATCAGCGCATAAGGAGCAATACTGATCGCACATAAAATCTAATAGATCGCCATTTAAAGTAGCAACCAAATTTTCTGACTTTTTCATTTATTGCTTCCCCAAAAGCAATTTAGCTTCTATTTTGCAACACGTTCTTTATTTTCTAAAATCTCAGGCAGGCTACGCTCTAACCAACCAATCAGATAATTTATTTTTTCTGCAGCCTGTGAACCAGTAATGGTCAACTGATATTCCACTTTTGGTGGTACGACAGGATAGACTGTTCTTAAAATGAACCCGTCCTGCTCCAGCATTTTTAAAGTCTGGGCTAGCATCTTTTCACTAACACCTTCAATGCGCTGTTTCAGCTCACTGAAACGATGTACGCCATCACTTAAGCAACGTAACACCAGAATTGACCATTTATTGGCTAAGTGTTCCAGTATTTCACGTGAAGGACATTTCGTTGATAAAACCTGACCCAGTAGTTTACTGGTTTCATAAGCTGACATAATATTTCTCTTAATTTATGAACTTACTTTTTAGCATGTACTTTCGTTTAGAAAGCTATCAGATCAAGAATTCATCAGCAAGGTGATTTTTCAAATTAATATTCTATTTCAATCCAAAAATTAAACCTAAAAAACGTGCAATAAAAAAAGAGCCTCAAATGAGGCCCTTTTTTCAGCTCAATACTAATTATGCATTAGTTTCAGCAGGAACTTTTGGATAGCTTACGCCGCCCATCTGTTCAGCAATACGTAATACTTGGCAGCTATAACCTACTTCGTTATCGTACCAAACATAAGCAGTTAGGCGGTTGCCTGAAGTGATTGTCGCTTGCGCGTCGAATACACCTGCAGTACGTGAACCAATAAAGTCAGAAGATACCACTTCAGTCGAGTTGGTATAACCGATTTGACCTTGAAGGTTAGAATTGATAGAGATTTGGCGAATGTATTCATTCACTTCGTCACGATCAACTTCTTGACCCAAAGTCAGGTTAAGAATCGCAAGAGATACGTTTGGTGTAGGTACACGTACAGAATTACCTGTCAGTTTACCTTGAAGTACTGGAAGCGCTTTTGCAACAGCCTTAGCAGCACCAGTTTCAGTAATTACCATGTTCAGTGTAGCAGCACGGCCACGACGATCAGCTTTGTGGTAATTGTCGATCAGGTTCTGGTCGTTCGTGAACGAGTGAACTGTTTCAACATGACCATTGATCACTGTGTATTTGTCGTTTAACACTTTCAGTGTTGGAGTGATCGCGTTCGTTGTACAGCTTGCTGCAGAAATGATTTTGTCTTCATCAAGGATGTCAGCCTGGTTCACACCAAATACAACGTTCTTCATGTCACCTTTACCAGGTGCAGTCAGAATTACGCGAGCAGCGCCTGGGCATTTCAGGTGTTGAGCAAGACCTTCAGCATCACGCCATTTACCCGTGTTGTCGATTACTAGTGCATTTTCGATACCGTATGCAGTGTAATCCACTTCAGATGGATTAGATGCATAGATCACTTTGATGAACTGACCGTTTGCAATGATTGCTTCGTTTTCTTCATCTACAGAGATCGTACCCGCGAATGGACCATGGATTGAGTCACGACGTAATAATGACGCACGTTTTTCCAAGTCACCGTCAGATGATTTACGAACCACGATTGCTTTCAGGTTCAAGCCACGGCCTAGACCTGACTGGCTGATCATCAAACGTGCAAGAATACGGCCGATACGACCAAAACCGTAAAGTACAACGTCCTTACCTTCAACTGAAGTTGCATTACCTTCAAGAGATTTCACAGCGTCAGCAACGAATGCGTTAACATCATCACCTTTTGCTTTGAATTCAACAGCAAGTTTGCCTAGATCAATTTCAGCAGTACCGATGTTGTCAATTTTCGCCAATGCTTCAAGGATTGGGAAAGTGTCTACAACAGAAAGCTCAACGTCCAGTACACGAGTACGACGATGCGCTTTAAGGATCTGGATTACAGAACGGTTAATTAAAGAGCGACCGTAAACTGTAGCTACGATATTTTTTTCACGATATAACTGACCTACTAGGGCAATCATACGCTCCGCGAGTTCTTCACGGTTTTTCCAGCGACCTTGGTGCTCTGCATGGAGGGCAACGATAGTGTCTTTGCTCACAGATACGTCCTCTAATTAATTGTAAATCTAAGCATAAATTTCAAAACCCCATAATTGTAATGGAATTGGCAGCAAGTTTGAATCGAAAGCTGCCAAAGTCTTGAGGAAAAAGGCCTATATTCACTATAAATTTTAAAAATAGTTGTAATTAGTCAGATGATTTTGCATTTAAAAATCGAAAAATAACATTTTTCAAGCTCTAAACCAGATTTTTGTTAAATGTTGTTTATTCACACAAATCTAAATCTCGAAGTTGACTGCATTTTCATGATCCAGTTGCAGCCTGCTGCCTGCTGAAAAATTCATATCCAGACTCATAGAAGCATTAAAGTTTTCTACATCAAAATCATCATAAGTTTCTGGCAAATGAATCAGTACAGGTAAACGGGTGAGACCATTATCCCCACAAGGAAAGGCATAGTGACGCTCAACTTTCTGGAAACTTTACAAACTTTCAAATTCTAGAAATACACTGCTGTTTTCATGGGTTCTTGGCACCTGAATAATTTCCAGGAACATACTACGTTTTAACTGCTGCAATTTATTCAGTGCTATTTCTATTGCCTCATCTGAATTATCTTTACGCCAAAGCTTTTTCAGCATGGATTTTTTTCATATTCGGCTTTCTGACGGTTCAACGTATTGATATATTTTTTCAGATCCCGATATTGCTGCACATTATCGGCAATTGTGGTTTGAATATCTTTAATCGGCTGCTGGGAACGCTGATGCATTACCTGCCATTCATTCCGGTTCATCGGAATAAAGGTTTCACCCTTACGCTTTTCCAGCAAACGGATAAATGCCAATAACTTATATTCGAAATTCTGGATATAGGAATTAAACATAAATCCTGGCTGAGCTTTGAAGTCCCAGTAATAGGCTAAAATTTCAGTAAAGATTTTATGTACATGCAAATAGAGATAAGCAAACTCTTCAATATGCGATAAATGATCACGAATCGCATCCCGCATTGGCAGCAGCAATTCCCGCGTCAGAATTTCCTCCAACTGCTTCAAATGGCGTTGCGCCACAACATCGGCATTCTTTTCAACCACCTGAACCGGTTCGACCAGCAGAGGCAATAACTTTAGTTCAGAGACCTGCTCCAGATTATGCACAATGTCCCTGACGTCCAAATGGATCTGGCTTTGCAAGGTTACCATTCGCTGCAGCTGGGATTTCAGGGTCTCCACTACCTCTTCATTCATATCCTCTTTCAGATCCAGAACCAGAATATTCAGATAGACTTGACCTTCTAATGCACCTTTTTCTTCTATGAGGAAGCGACGAATAGAATACGGGTTTTGTTGTACATCCATCACAGGCGCAACGATAAATAAAAACTGTGAAGTGCGGACAATATCAAAATGACGGATTTGCTGTTCTTTAATCAGAAAATAACGGAATAGCGGATGTTGCATTTCCGCAGTCTGTTTTTTTAATAAAGGTTTATACCAGTAGCCCAACAACTGTTGCTTGATAAACACTTCAATAATGAAGCATTTAACCTGCTGTTCAGTGAGCTTACGTACGCCCTCAACCGGCTGTAATTGAAGACCACGAATAATTTCAGCAGCATTCAACAAGAAAGTACGACGTAGTTCCAGCTTTTCACGCTGCATCTGGAAGTTTTCATTGACTTCAATTTTATCAATCTGCTCGAGTACGTTTTCCAGGTAGTCTGCAACTTGCAAGCTGTCATTTAACCCGAGCAGGCTTTTCAAAGAGAGACCGAACGTGCTGGCATAATAACGCATCCGGTCATTCAGAAATTTTTGGCTTAAAGCTTCTACCGAATGATAAGCCTGATAACGGTATTGATTAGTTTCCTGATCCCAGAGAATTCTTTTTGGCTTTAAAATCTGAAAATCGATACTTTCCTTGAGCTCAGGCGAGATATCTGCCAGAACGGCTTTAAGGTTCCGCTCCCATTCTAAATCGAGGCTCGGCTCCAGTTGGGATAAACGTGCACGTAACTGATATGGAATCGCAATCTGTGACATGTTTATCCCCTTTAAATATAACGAACATTCTTTTAAACAAAATGGTACATGAATTAGATAACATTTACGTCAAGATTATCTGACGAATATCACACTTATGCAAATAGCATTATTCATTACTTTTTTTGAGTTTTTCCAGCTTTTCAGCTTTTTTTTCAAGTTCATCTTTTTTCAACTGCTGCTGTTTTAAATGCAATATTCCTTCCACAATCAGCACCATCACCGCTAGCCAAATCGGGATATAGGTCAGCCATTCTCCAGATTCTACCCGTTCCCCAAGTGCCATCGAGGCAAAAGCCAGTAATACTGGCTCCAGATAGCTCAGCAGACCAAAAATCACAAAAGGCAGATAACGGCTTGCCAGAATATAACTACCTAAGCCTAAAGCACTTAAGAAACCCAAACCCAACACTGCCAAGATGAGATGAGGGAAATTGACCATTAGCTTGAGAGAATCGCTATGTACAAAGCCCAGATAGAAAGCCACTGGCAGAATCAGACACAAGTCCCACCAGAATCCACCCAAGTGATCCGTACCAAAGCGACGGCGCAGGAAGAAATACAGTGGATAAGCCAAAGCCACATAGACCGTTTCCCAGGCAATAAAACCAATCCGCCAGATTTCATGTCCCACGCCCAGTACCGCACAAACCACCGCCGCCATCTGCCAGGCAGACAATTTTTCTTTATAGAGCACACAGCCAACCAGAACCATCACTAAAGGCAACAGGAAATAACCCAGCGACACTTGCAGGCCGCGACCATTAATCGGCCCCCATAAGAATAACCAGAGTTGGGTTGTACAAAGTAAAGAGCTAATAATTAACCAGATCAGAAACGTCGGCTGCTGTAGAATTCGCTTAAAAATACTGCTGATATGATTGAGATCACCTGACCACCACATAAACGCCGTCAGAAACGGGAGGGTCGCCAACATACGCCATGCAAAGGTTTGCTCACTGTCTAGTGGCTGCAGAAAAGGCGTGAAAATATAAAGCACACCAAAAACCAGTGACGCCAGCACTGACAGCGCGATCCCTTTATACATTCACTACCCCAAAATCTCTTTGCGCGCATTATATCGGGATGTCTTCAAGAATACTTGTCTCTATTCTTTGATCGAATGATAAATTTTCAATGTGTAGCTTCTGATTGTATAAATATAAAAAAACCATGCCGAAGCATGGTTTGAGGATAAACTGAGTTTAGCGTGCAGTTTGTTTGGTATGAATCACATCACTTAGGTCATAACCGACTGACTGAGCATATTTTAAATATTCATTCACTACATTTTTATCCAACTGCGGATCACGTGAGAGTATCCACATATATTTACGTTTAGGCTCACCGACCAGAACGGTTTGATAGTTTTCATCCAGTTTCAAAACCCAATAATCGCCACGTCCGACAGGAATCCAGCGAATGAAGTCTGGCAAGAAACTGACTTTTAATTTGGTATTTTGGGGTGGATTTTGCACAAATGCCTCACCCCCTGACTGGGTTTGTTCACCATCTTTTTTAATACAGCGGTTATCAACCACGATATTGCCATTTTCATTCAAAGTATACGTTGCTGTGACATCACGGTCACACTTATTCTGAAAATATAAAGGCTTACGCGCCACTTCGTACCATTTACCCAAATAACGGTCCAGTTCAACTTTTTCCACAGTCGGTAATGACTCTTTTTGCGCATATGCCATGGTCGTAGCGCCCAAACCCAGAAGAACAGCACTACCAATCGCAATTTTGGCAATTTTTAGACTTGCCTGAGAAAAATTCTTAGTTGTCATAAAGTATCCTTTCATTCACACAGATGAGTGGACCACATGTTTTTGTAAAATTTTATCTGTAACAACAATAACGTCATCGTGTGAATGATTGTGTATCGATATGTAAGATTTATGATTAGTTTTGCACAACTAATCATAGGCAGATCAATTGCTTAACTCAGCATCTGAGCCTTCAAGCGTAGAATTTCATCACGCAAACGCGCTGCCTGTTCAAACTGCAGTTCTTTAGAAGCTTTCAGCATCTCTTTTTCAAGTTTAGTCATATGCTTTGCAAACAGTTTTGGATCTGCCAGCAGATGCCGCTCATCCGCACTTAAAGCTTTAGCCTGATCTGAGATACGTTCATCAATTTGATCATCATCGAGCACCTCTCCAGTATCGATTTCCTTGATCACCTGACGTACGGCACTGCGTGGGACAATACCATGCTCTTCATTAAACTGAATTTGTTTGGTACGACGACGATCCGTTTCATCAATTGCTTTTTGCATGGAGTCCGTAATCCGGTCCGCATAAAGAATTGCTTTACCTTTCAAGTTACGTGCAGCACGACCAATGGTCTGAATCAGCGAACGTTCGGAACGCAGGAAACCTTCTTTATCTGCATCCAGAATCGCTACCAAGGACACTTCTGGCATATCCAGACCTTCACGTAACAGGTTAATCCCGACCAGCACATCGTAAATACCGGTACGCAATTCATGAATAATTTTTACCCGCTCTACGGTGTCGATATCTGAGTGCAAGTAGGCTACCTTTACGCCATATTCTTTCAAATATGAAGTCAGGTCTTCTGCCATACGCTTGGTTAATGTCGTCACCAGTACACGTTCATTCAGATCTTTACGGATATTGATTTCGGACAATACATCATCGACCTGGGTTAGCACTGGACGGATTTCAATTTCAGGATCGACCAATCCTGTCGGACGCACCACCTGCTCTACAATCTGTTCTGACTTTTCCAGTTCATAGCGTGCTGGCGTTGCACTGACATAAACCGTGGTTGGAACAATACGTTCCCATTCCTCAAATTTCATTGGACGGTTATCCAGTGCACTCGGCAAACGGAAACCATAGTTCACCAGATTTTCTTTACGTGAACGGTCGCCCTTATACATCGCACCAATCTGTGGAACGGTTACATGTGATTCATCAATAATCAGCAAGGCATCATCAGGTACATAATCAAACAGTGTTGGCGGTGCTTCACCTGAAGGACGGCCAGATAAATGACGTGAATAGTTTTCGATGCCATTGGTATAGCCCAGTTGCTGCATCATTTCCAGATCATAACGGGTACGCTGTTCGATACGCTGTGCTTCTAATAATTTGTCATTTTCACGGAAAAACACCAGACGCTCTTTTAACTCTTCCCGGATGGTTTCAATGGCACGGGTCAGATTATCCTTTGGTGTAACATAATGACTTTTTGGATAAATTGTCACACGCGGTACTTTGCGGATCATTTTGCCAGTCAATGGATCAAACCAGCGGATCGAATCTACCTCATCATCAAACAGTTCGATACGGATCGCATTCTGATCCGATTCGGCAGGGAAAATATCAATAATTTCACCGCGAATACGATAGGTACCACGCAGGAACTCCAGTTCATTGCGGGTATATTGCATCTCGACCAGACGGCGAATAATGTCATCACGACCAATACGATCCCCTTCCACCACATGCAGCAACATGCTCATGTAGGCATTCGGATCACCCAAACCGTAGATTGCAGAAACTGAAGCAACAATAATGGCATCACGGCGTTCTAATAAAGCACGTGTTGCGGACAACCGCATCTGGTCAATATGATCATTAATTGCTGAATCTTTCTCGATAAAAGTATCGGAAGATGGCACATAGGCTTCAGGCTGATAATAATCATAGTAACTAACGAAATATTCCACCGCATTATTCGGGAAAAATGCCTTAAATTCGCCGTAGAGCTGTGCTGCCAAGGTTTTGTTATGTGCCATGACAATGGTCGGGCGTTGCGTCCGCGCAATCACATTTGCCATAGTGTAGGTCTTACCGGACCCTGTCACGCCTAGCAATAGCTGATTCTTATAGCCCCGTTCAATTCCCTGAACCAGTTTTTCAATGGCTTGTGGCTGATCGCCAGCAGGTTGATAGCTGGTCACTAAATCAAAAGGGGTTTTATCAGACATAATTTGCGGCAATTCACTGGCAATATTTTGTTGCTCTAATTATGGGGTTAAATCTGAATTACTCAATGCCTAAACAGGTGTCTATTTGGTAAAAATTGAAGTCTATAAGTAACTTAATAGAATGATTACAAAACAGTTCCATCTCATCTTATCTGCCTTAAATATTTTATTAAATTTCAAGAATATTTATTTAAAAATTAGATAATAATCTTTAAGAACTCAAACAAGTGGCACTTTAAACATCTCTATGAAGATAGCCAAAATTCAGTTACATAAAGTTCTAATTTCTCTTGAGACTTTTGCTTTCTTATAGACGTAATTTGCCTTGACCCCTAGCCATTTCAAAGGCAACATGAAACCAATAAGGATATCGAATCAAAAGCCATGACTTACCAATACCATGATGAAAGTATCGTCAAATCCTTGCCAGAAAATACTGTATTTGTATTTGGCAGCAATATGGCAGGGCTGCATGCAGGCGGTGCCGCAAGAACAGCGCTTGAGCACTTTGGTGCTGTAGAAGGGGTTGGTCGTGGCTGGTCTGGTCAAAGCTATGCTATTCCTACAATGAATGAGCATTTGCAACAAATGCCGTTGTCACAGATTCAGCATTATATCGATGACTTTAAAATTTATACCAAGAATCATCCGAAAAATAAGTATTTCCTGACCTCGGTCGGCTGCGGCATTGCAGGTTATAAAGTAGAAGAAATTGCGCCTATGTTTAAGGGGATTTCACATAATGTGATTTTCCCGCAATCTTTTCGCCCGTTTGTAGAAAAACCGCTTCCGAAATTGAATGAAAAATTCCTTAAAACCATTTTCCGTGACTCTATCATTTTTGCTGACCCCACCGATGAACTGATCGAAGTGCTTGCAGTGACCGATAGTGAAAAAAGCCTGGCTAAAATTTTACTGAATACCCAGATGTATCCAACAGATAGTAATGGCCGTGATCGTGTTTTTGAGATTCAGGACATTTTGCATAATTTGAATGGCAAGGTTTTCGATTTCCAGAACAATTCTGAAGGTCCTATGGTCTTTGGTGGTGTGATTCTGGCACTGCTTGAACTGTATAATATTAATGAACAGGATTTTTCAGATGTCTGGCATGGTAAGCGTGAAATTGCGCCACCAAAGCCTGAAAATAAAGCACGTAGAAGCCTTCTCTAATTTCAGACTTAGTATCAATCAAAGCCAATTCCTGAATTGGCTTTTTTATTGTGAAATATAAAAGGTGATCTAATAAAAATAGCATTCAATTTCAAGATAAATATTTAATTATCACATTATTCTAAAATCATTTTTTTGGTCTTATACTTGCCTCATTAAATTAAATAATAAAATTGAGCTGCTTGAATGAACATGCTGGATTCTCCAATTTTTGAATTATCTCCTATTGCCATGTGGCTTGAAGATTTTAGTGAAGTAAAAAAACAATTTGATCTCTGGCGTGCTCAAGGGGTGCAGGATTTACTCACTTTTTTGCAAGAAGACGAATCACGTATTTTAAAATGTGCGAAAAAAATTAAACTGCTTAAGGTCAATCCTAAAACACTAGAGCTTTATCAGGCAGATGACTTTAACCATCTAAGTCAAAATTTGGATCTTGTGTTCAAAGAGGATATGAGCAAATCCCACATCCAGGAACTCGTCGCTCTATGGAATGGAGACACCCAATTTTCCCATTTAGCAGTAAACTATACCTTGACTGGTCAGCGTCTGGATATTCAGCTGAAAGGAATTGTCCTGCCACAACATGAGCATGATCTCTCCCTACTCTTGATTACTACTGAAGACATCACTGCTTATACACAAGCTCGTCGTTTAGAAGAACAAAATCGCCATCTGGCTGAAGCTCGTTTTATTTATTCACCGGCTTCATTATGGATCGAGGATTTTAGCCATATTAAAATTAAACTAGATCATTTACGTGATTTAGGAATTGAAGATTTTCAGACTTTTCTGGATGTACATCATGATTTTATTTATGAATGCATTAGAGAGATTAGAATCATTGATGTCAATCAGGCCACTCTCGATCTGTTCGGCGCCTCAACCAAAGATGCTCTATTAAAGAATGTACATAAAGTCTTTGCTAAAGAAATGGTACAGACCTTTAAAGAACAACTTATTGAGCTTTGGAATGGTAATCTGCATCATCAGCGTGAAGCCGTAAACTATGCACTGGATGGGAGTATCCGTCATGTCCTGCTTCAATTTACCGTATTTCCTGATTATCTCCATGACTGGAGTATTGTTCAAATTGCCCTGACAGATATTACCGCACGTAAAAAAGCTGAACATTATCTGGAATATTTAGGCAGACATGATGTCTTGACTCAGCTATGTAACCGTTCATTTTACATGCAGGAACTGAACCGTCTAGAACGTAATTTACTGCGTCCAGTATCCTGTATTTTTATGGATCTCAATGGACTCAAAGAATTAAATGACTGCCTTGGACACGATGCTGGAGACAATCAGTTACGTCGCGTAGGTAACATCCTGAATCAACTTATTCAACATACGCCCTATTCTGCCTCTCGAATTGGTGGAGATGAATTTGTCGTTCTTTTACCTGGTGCGGATCAAACTGCTTTGCAAAATTGTCTCAATAGTTTGCATGAACTTTTAGTGGTTGATAACCAGTTTTACTCACATCAGCCAATCAGCCTATCGATCGGACATGCAACCAGCTATGCAGATGAGCGTCTTGAAGACATGCTAAAACGTGCCGATCAAGATATGTATCATCAGAAAAGAAGTCATTATCAAAATAATGACCGCAGAATGCCAGCTTCTCAGTAAGTTAAATGATTTAAATAGCAATAAATAAAAAAG
>NZ_AJXD01000031.1:0-52999 GCF_000264725.1 Acinetobacter sp. HA
TGGGGCTGAAGCAGGTCCCAAGGGTATGGCTGTTCGCCATTTAAAGAGGTACGCGAGCTGGGTTTAGAACGTCGTGAGACAGTTCGGTCCCTATCTACCGTGGGCGCTGGAAATTTGAGAGGATCTGCTCCTAGTACGAGAGGACCAGAGTGGACGAACCTCTGGTGTACCGGTTGTGACGCCAGTCGCATCGCCGGGTAGCTATGTTCGGAAGGGATAACCGCTGAAAGCATCTAAGCGGGAAGCCTACCTCAAGATAAGATTTCCCTGTGACTTTATGTCACCTAAAGAGCCGTTGAAGACTACGACGTTGATAGGTTGGATGTGGAAGTGTAGCGATACATGAAGCTGACCAATACTAATTGCTCGTGAGGCTTGACTATACAACACCCAAACAGTTGTTGTACGAACTGCGCAAGCAGTGAGCAGAGATTGATTCATTAAAGACCAAACGGTCTTGAAATACTTGATTCAGCTAACGCTAGAACATACAATTCGACTCAAATATTTCTATTAATGAACGATGTTCAAAACACTGTTTTGAACAAGTGCAAGATCTGACCAAGCATTGGCATCTAAATAAGACCAAACGCAAAGTCATACCAGTTGTGCTGGCGACCATAGCAAGAGTGAACCACCTGATCCCTTCCCGAACTCAGAAGTGAAACCTCTTAGCGCTGATGGTAGTGTGGGGCTTCCCATGTGAGAGTAAGTCATCGCCAGCTCATTATTCTAAACACCCTCTGTCAAATGGCAGGGGGTGTTTTTTTATGCGTGAGAAAAATAGAGGGGTAAACTATTTGCTAGGCTTGGTTTGGTTTTAGCTATCGTATATAAATTATTAAAACTTAAAAATTATAAAAAGGGATAAGTGTGTTTGATGTATTTGCACAACTTTGTGGTGGAATAGGTTTATTCCTGCTCGGCATGACCTTGATGACCGACGGCCTGAAGGATATTGCAGGTGAATCTCTGAGACAGTGGTTAGGTAGATTTACGGGTTCTCCTTTAAAAGCGATGAGCTCAGGTATTATCTTTACCTTGATTGTGCAGTCTTCAACAGCGACAACACTTGCTACTATTGGTTTTGTAAGCGCAGGAATACTGACTTTTGCTCAATCTGTTGGCGTGATTATTGGTGCAAATATTGGAACCACCAGTACTGGCTGGATGGTAGCGTTGCTTGGTGTCAAATTCTCGATTGGACAATTCGCTTTACCCTTAATTACAGCGGGTGCATTACTCAAGATTTTAGCTCAGGGTCGGCTAGCTTTAACTGGGCTTGTAATTGCAGGCTTTGGTCTGATTTTCTTTGGAATTGAGTTATTGCAGGTGGCAATGTCTAGTCTGGCAAATCGTATAGACCTTTCATATTTAGCACCCAAAACTTTTTCTCAAAATTATTATTAGTCTTGATTGGCTTGGTGATGACGGTCATTTTACAGTCATCTAGTGCTGCAATTACGACGACGATTACTGCATTGGCGAGCCAGATTATCCAGCTAGAACAGGCCCTTTTGCTGGTTATTGGTCAAAATATTGGAACTGTAGCTACGGCAGTCTTAGCGGCAATTGGGGCGAATAGCAATGCACAAAGAACGGCTGCAGTACATGTGATTTTTAATCTGAGCAGTGCAACTTTTGCCTTCCTGATATTAATTCCATTTTTTCTCTGGTTATCCCACGAAGGTCACTTGCTGGCTTCCTGGGATTCTGTAGTAATTGTTGCAGCTTTTCATACGGCATTTAGTTTATG
Source organism: Acinetobacter sp. HA (assembly GCF_000264725.1). NCBI lineage: Bacteria > Pseudomonadati > Pseudomonadota > Gammaproteobacteria > Moraxellales > Moraxellaceae > Acinetobacter > Acinetobacter sp. HA. The sequence continues at coordinate 1,757 of NZ_AJXD01000031.1, forward strand.
TGGGGCTGTATTATTAATGCCTTTCATCGAACAGTTTAAGCATTTTCTGACTTGGCTCATTCCTACTGATGAGGACAGTTTAATTCAGTCTCTGGATGAGTCGAGTCTTTCAGTACCCGCAGTCGCAGTTGCGAATGCTGAAAATGTCATTGAACAGATAGTATGGCAACAATATGGCTGGTTTATTGCAGCATTTAAAGATGGACAGCTGGTTGCAGCTAATCAACTCAAACAACAAGATGAACTCATTGCAAAGCTTAAACAATATTTGGCTCAAATTACCGTGTCTCAAAATACCGAAGAGCAAGCACGTTTATTGGCCTTACTCAGGAAAGTGGTCTATCTCAATGTATTCCGCAGTGATCTTGAACAATTATCCTATAGTTTGGATATCCGGACTCAGCCTGCTTTATATCAGGTTATATTGGATGTTGTTGAAATTTTTGATAATTATTGGAAGGAAGCTGCAGATGTAAAGGATTATGATAAAATTTGCATGTTACAAAATGAACTGATTCTGCTGGAACAATGGACGAAACAACATCATGCTGATCTTCGTGAAAAGATTAATCAGTATGCTTCTAGCAATCAATTGAGTGCTGCCAGAACCTTGGAATTACTCGCAGCCCATCGCTGGCTGGATCGGTTTATTTCCCATAGCCAGCGCTTTGTAAATGTATTAAGTGAAAATGAACTCAATGCTGATCAGCTAACTGACGACGCGCATGCTTGAGTGCAGTACGTAAGCCCTCTTCTAGAGTCGGATGATAGAACGGTTTTTCAAGGATCTGATCAATTATCATTCCTTCACCAATTAACCAGGCAAGAAGATGAGCTAGATGTTCTGCCTGTGCACAGAATAGTTCTGCACCCAAAAGTTTACGCGTAGACCTGTCTACATATATTTCAGCACCACCCATATTGGTAGCTTCCACCCGCGCTCGGCCCTGTCTTTCATAAGAAATAAAACCTGTAACGAAATCAGTTTTTGCTTTTTTTAATTGCTGATAATTTTTTCCAATAATAGCCATTTCAGGCTGACTGAACACAATCGCCAAAGGGGTTAGTTTTGGAATTGCTTGTATATCTGGATAATTTAGGCAATTTTTGACGATTTTTTTACCTGAATATGCAGCTTCATGCTGAATTGGAGCATCAGGAGCTGCATCACCAATAATAAAAATTGGATAGTTAGCTAATTGTTTTGTGGAAAGATCAATTGGAAGATTTTTGATGTCTGTATATGAAGGATCGATTTTTTCCAGTTCGAGTTGATCAAGGTTGCTGCTTCTTCCGGTTGCCGCTAATACGTAATCAACTTCTAAAATTTCTGCTTGGTCATTTTGCTTAAACTTTATCTGGACTTGATCACCTTGTCGGATCATCTCATCAGGAACAGTTTTAAATTTAATCTCAAGTTCTGAGCTGAGTTGCTGTTGAGCAAGTTCCTGAAGCACAGGACTTGTGAGAGAGCCGACTTTTTGACTACGGGCAAATACAATGGTCTTGACTCCTAAGCGTTGCATGGCTTGAGCAAGCTCAATGGCAATTACTCCGCTACCAATCACTGCCAGTGACTCAGGTAGGGTAGGAAGCTCAAACACTTCATTAGAGCTAAGCAGTCGCTCACCAAGTACTTCTTTTTGTTTTGAATCGATATTTGGTCGTGAGCCTACAGCCAAAATAAAACTTTTAGCTTGATAATATTGTCCATCTACTTCTACGGTTTGGGCATCTACAAATTTGGCATGACCTGAAATTTTATGTTTTGGATTCCATTGATTGACTTCTTTAAGGGTGGCTTGAGTAAAGAAATCACGTAATTCACGAACACGTGACATGACATTGTTCGGGGTAACTTCACTATCAATATTTAAAGCTAAATCATGTGCATGCTGAATCAGGTGCATACGATTGGCTGAAGCAATTAAAACTTTACTTGGCATACATCCGACGCGTGCACAGGTCGTATCCCAAGGGCCAGCATTAATGATCAGAATATTATCCGTATGTTTGATTGCTTCTTTATAGGCAGTGATACCTGCAGTGCCTGCACCGATAATGATGAGGTCGTACATTAATTGCTCTTATTGAAATCAATTTATGAATATAAGCTAGCATAAAAAACATTTAGCTTACCTTTATTTACATAAATGCTTAACTATGATTACATATCGCATAATGAATAAAGATTGATAACAAACTCTATAATAGAGGGTCTTGGGGATTTAAATGATTAGTAAACAATTAGGTATTAAATTATCTGCTCTTACTTTGGCACTAATGTTAGCAGGCTGCGGGGGCGGTGGAAGTGATGGTTACTATAATAATGATGGCTCTAGTTCTGGAAATATTACTACGAACCCTAGCACAGGTGAAGAAGTAAAATCTGTTAATATTAGTACTATACAATTGATTGATCGAAATGGTAACTTGACTCAGGCAATCGCTGCAGAAGGTGTGAGCGCTCAAGTCAAAGTAACTGATCAGTCGGGTAAAGGAATTAGTGGTGCATTAGTTACATTTACAGTGACTGGTGGTGTTGTTTTAGGTAGTTCCAATGGTGCTGTTTTAACAAATACAAATGGTGAAGCGAGTATCTCAGTTAAACCTGAAAACTTAAATACCAATGGTGCCTATCAAATTTCTGCAGTTGCAGATTTTGATGGTACCGAAGCATCAACACCAGCACTTAATTTCTCACTTCAAGCAACCAATATTATTTTAGTCGATTTAACGGCAGCTAGTACTCAATTAGAATCTGGTGGTTCAACAAATATCACGTTAAAAACGCAAGATGCAAATACAAAAGTCAATCAGAATAATGTCAATGTCGAATTCACTGCACCATGTGGTAAATTTGAACCTGCTACAGTTGTTTCATCAAATCAAGGAAATGTTACGACAACTTATAAAGCGATTGGTACAGATGGAAAGCTTTGTACAGGAACACAAAAAATTTCGGCAACAGGTTTAAATATCCCAGAAGTTGGAATTGATGTCAGTATTAAGGCACTTGAAGCTAATTCACTAGTATATACATCTAATAAAGTTAATTTGGGGATTAGAAAAAGTGGCTCAGCATCATCTGGTCAAATTGAATTTACTTTGTATGCAAATGGTGTACCTATAGCAGATCAAGATGTTTTGATTGAGAAAGTACAAGCACCAGAAGATTTATCGTTCGTATCATTTGGAAATCAAAATAACAAAACTATAAAAAGTGATTCAAATGGTAAAGTGATTGTGAATCTTTATCCAGGAGATAAACCTGGGCCTGTAGAGATAAGAGCAACTTTAGTTTCAGACAAAAATGTTTCGGCTGTATCTAAAAATGTATCTGTATCCATTGGTCGAGTAACTCAAGATGGATTAAGTTTATCAGTATCTAAAAATTCATTACAGAATGTAATTGATGGTGACACTGCAACTATTACAGCGAGAATGGTTGATCGTACACGGAACCCTGTTCCAGATGGTACAGTAATTAGCTTTGTTTCTGAGGGAGGGAAGGTTGAACCTAATTGTTCAACAGTCCAAGGAGTATGTTCTGTAACTCTAACAACACAAGAACCTCGTCCTTTAGATAATCGTGTGACTGTATTGGCTTATGTTGAGGGTGATAAAAGCTTTACAGATTTAGATGGCGATAATCTTTATACTAAAGGCGTAGATCGACTTCTTAGTAATATTGGTAGCTTTTTCCGTGACGATAACGAGGATAATCAATATAACAAAGATTATGGTATTGGTGAATTTCTTTATAATCGTGCGGTATTAGGAAACAAAGCGACCTGTGCTCCATCTACAATTAGACAGCCGAATATCGCAGACACATGTGACGATAATTTAGATACGGTCATCCGTCAGCAATTATTATTTGCATTTGCTGAAAATACACCAACCTTTACTAATGTAAAGGCAAGTGGAAGTTTATTGTCTTTTAATATGTATGGAAATAGCGCTCAAAGTGTGCCTATGCCAACAGGTACCACAATAAGTGTTACGCCTGAGGATAATACAAAAGCTAATAATTTATCTTGTACTGCAGAGTTAGCAACAGGAAGTTCACCTGTCGCAAATGTCTTTGATCTTTTGACACCAAGCACTTTCAAAAATAGTAATCAAAGTTATTATGGCTATCGTCTAAAAGAATGTGCGGTAGGAGATACGTTGAAAGTTTCTGTTTCTTCGCCAGATAGTAAAGTATCAACAATTTATGTAGATTATCAATAGAAATTATATTTGTATAAAAAACAGCGCCGAAGCGCTGTTTTTTTTTATGGGAACTAAAATTTAAAAAACTAAATTGATGTTCCCACACTCACACCCACAGTCGGTCGAACATTCATCGAACTACAACCAACAAAACTTAAACTTAAACAAATGATCAGTAAAACTTTATTCATGAATTAATCCTTGGTCCTTCGCCTTGTAATACAAGGCGGCAGAGCGTGTACCACTACGGCAAACCATTAAAATGGGTTTAGGTAAGTCATTATAGTATTTGGAAAACTCTTCAATGTTCTGTTGTGTAATTTTTCCGCTAATCACTGGCTGATAAATTACACTGGCATGATGGCGCTCTGCGATAGTGCGAAGCTGAATAACCGATACTTCATTACCTGTTTCCTGATCTGGACGATTGACAATGACAGACTTAAAACCCTGTTTCATTAATTCTTGAAACTTAATGCTATTCATTTGTCCAGCTACACTTACTGTAGGAGTTAATGGCCGGCTTAATTCTGCAGAAAAACTGAGTGTAGCAAAGCTTAGACCGAGTCCAAGCATTGCACATTTCCAGAAGCAGGGATTAGTCATCCAATAAATCCATTTGTTTTGCGATCTGGTACAGGTTATTAGAACGGTTACCAGTACGGCAGAACATCAATAAGGGTTTTGGTAGTTCATTATAGTGATTGGCAAAAGTACGGACATCGAGTTCAGTGATCTGACCTGCAACTACAGGTTGATGCACATAATCCAGACCTGCTGCACGAGCAGCCTCTTCAATTTGTGCACTGGTTGGCTGATCCGAACCACCTTCCATATCCGGGCGGTTATTGATAATGGATTTAAAGCCTTTCTCAACTACCTGTTCGATATGTTCTGGACCAATTTGACCTGCAAAGCCTACATTTTCACTCATGATGTCACTCCATCATTTCATTTATAAAGATATGCTTTATGATAGCATTAAGCTCAAAAATGAGCAGAAAGATCTGAAATTTTTATAAACGAATACAACCATAAAATAACGCAACGGAGCGCGTATGCATGTATATACAGTTGAACCACTGTATGTCAAAAGCGGTCAAGATGTCATTGCTGCCGATTTTTATCGTCCCAAGAATATACACAAACCAGCAGTCATTTTAATGGCACATGGTCTGGCTGCCTTACGTCATTTTGAACTGGTCAAATATGCCCAACGTTTTGCAGCAGCGGGTTATGCCGTCATTTTGTTTGATTATCGCTACTGGGGTGGAAGTACCGGACGACCACGAGAACTGGTTTCAATTAAAGCCCAGCTTGAAGACTGGCGAACCATGATTGCTCACGTTAAAGCACGTAAATCCGTAGATGCTAAACGTATTGTGCTCTGGGGAACGAGTTTGAGTGGCGGATATGTACTAACACTTGCCGCAGAATCCAAAGATGTACAGGCCATTATGGTCCAAGTCCCATTTGTGGATGGTGCTGAAAGTGCCAAATTGTATCCTTTACAGCAGCTGCCTAAAGCGCTGAAAATTTCCAGTCAAGATTATATGGGCTCTAAAGTCGGGATGACGCCACGAACTTTACCCGTTGTAGCCCAGAATGAACTCTGTTTCTTACCAACACCCGATAGCTACGAAGGTTATCTGTCAATTGTTCATCCAGACCATTACTGGAGTGGGGAAATACCAGCCCGGGTGTTCTTTAAACTGATCCGCTATCGACCGATTCAGGATGTGCGTAAAATTACAGTACCGGTTCTGTTTATCGCTGCGCAACAGGATAGCCTGATTCCGATTGAGTCCAGCCGTGAAACGGTAACCAATATCGCACCATTTGCCCAATATCATGAGTGGAATATGCGACATTTCGATATATATCATGGTGAATGGTTTGAAAAAGCAATTTCGACCCAATTAGAATTCTTACATCAATATATTGGAGTTCGTTAGATGATCATTGTATGTCCGTCATGTCAGGCCAAAAACCGTGTGCCTGAAGATAAACTCACCGAGAGTCCTGCATGTGGCCAGTGTCATCAGGGCCTGATTCCACTTGCACCGATTGAACTCAATGAACAGAATTTTAGCCAGTTCGTGACTGGCAGCGATTTACCGATTCTGATTGACCTATGGGCAGACTGGTGTGGCCCATGCAAGATGATGGCTCCGCATTTTGCAACAGTAGCACAGCAGTATCCAAATGTGGTATTTGCCAAAATTGATACTGAAGCGAATCCACGACTCAGCGCTGCATTTAATGTTCGTAGTATTCCAACACTGGTTTTGATGAATAAAACTGATGAAATTGCTAGAATAAGTGGTGCGCTCAGAGCACCTCAGCTGCAACAGTGGCTGGATCAGCATCTGAATGCCAAATCCTAATACCCAGGCCTGGAGTTAACGTGTCAGATTCTCATGTAAAACCAGAGGGAGTTCTTTCCCTACAGACGATTGCAATGCCAGCAGATACCAACTGGAGCGGTGACGTATTCGGTGGATGGATTGTTTCACAAATGGACTTGGCCGGTGCGATCCATGCAGAACGTTTTTCCAAAGGACGTTGTGCGACAATTTCGATTAATCAGATGACTTTTCTGGTACCGGTAAAAGTCGGTGATGTGATCAGCTGCTATACCAAGATTCTGAAGGTGGGGAATACTTCGATTCAAATGCAGATCGAAGTGTGGGACAGTCACGATGATTCCCGTCCGCCTGTTCGTGTCACAGAAGGCGTGTTTACCTTCGTAGCGGTGGATGTCAAAGGCAATAAGCGTCCGATTCCAGATGAAGCAAAACAGAAGTTCCTTGACGCTCAGTAAACGAATTGATGAATGCAAAAAACCAGACAATTTGTCTGGTTTTTTATTTTTGAAAATTTAAATTCTTAGGCAATGATTTTTATTGCTTATCCTGATTTTAAAGCTAAAAAATCAAATAGTTTTTAAGCTGAGACAAGGAAAACAGTCATTATCTTGATAGATGATGAGGATACTTTTAAATAATCCCCAATTTATTTAGCGTATATTCTTAAAAAATTAAGATGCGGCTTTGGTTTTAAGCTGCGATTTAGCGATCCAGGCCCACAGCATTTCACACTGAATTGGTGCTTCACCAGATTCATCTGTTATGACAACCTGCACCAATGTTTCGCCTTTATCTGTACTTTGCATCAATTGCTGCTGTTCAGCAGTCAGAGTGGCTATAGCACGCATTGCCCCCTGGGTAGGACGTTTATAATCAATTTTGATACTTTTAATAAGGACGACTGCAGAATCAGGCACGTTCATTGCGGTGACAAATCCTGTGGCTGTTTCTGCAAGCAGTGCCATGGCACAGGCATGAACCTGACCAATATGGTTCTGCATAGCCTTATGATTGGCCATGCTGACCATGACCTGATCATGACTCACCTGTTCATAGCGAATTCGGGCAGAACCGACCATCGGCACCACACGTCCAAAGGTTTTACTCAGCAGTGCAGTACGAATGCCTTGTGGAAGTCGTGAACTTGCTTTTACCAGTTTGGAGAGTTGATTGCTTTTGGCCATGGTTCTATTATCCGAAAATAGACTGTCTTAGTCTTTAAAGTTGTTGAACTGTAAAGGCACACCAAATTGCTGTTCTTTGAGGAATGCCATAATTTGTTGCAAAGTATCGCGTTTTTTATCGGTCACACGAATCTTGTCGCCTTGGATAGAAGACTGCGCTTTAATGCCACTTTCTTTAATGGCTTTATTAATTTTTTTTGCGGTATCTGAGTCAAGACCGTCTTTCAGTTTAATCACCTGGATATAGTTTTTACCTGAAGGTGCACCTTTTTGCGGATCAAGCGCCTGAATATCTACTTTACGTTTAAAGAAGTGATTTTCTAACATGCTATAAACTTGTTCACACTGAAAATCACTTTCAGTCTTGATTTTGATTTCTTTATTTTTTTCGTTCAGCTCGATTGAAACGTCCTGACCACGGAAGTCAAAACGGGTCGCAATTTCTTTTTGCGTGTTTTGAACTGCATGGTTTACTTCAAAAATTTCTAATTCAGAAACAATATCGAAAGAAGGCATAGTTTAGACCTTTACAAATGGAAAGAATATCTGAGATGCTAGGGATGTTTTCTTCATTTGCCAAGTGTTGTTTACATCAAAGGAGTGCGCAATGATCCGTAAACAAGAAATTACAACATTTGAGTTCCCAGAAGGTGCTGTAATCTGGGATGTACGTGATTCTAATGCTTTTGCTGAAGCACATATTAAGGGTGCGGTAAACCAGCCCATTAACGATCTTTCAGCAGATAGCCTTACTCAAGTGTCCACGGATCAGCCGATTTATATCCTGTGTGGTGGAGGTAGTAAAGCCCCTCGTGCTGCTGAAAAACTAGAGGGTTTCGACAGCTCTCGTGAATATGTCATCCTGATGGGTGGTACACGTGCTGCCCGTGATGCAGGCTTGCCGCTGGAACAGGGTGCCTGATTAAGCTTTAAAAAGAAAAAGCGCCGTCAGGCGCTTTTTTCTTGGCTATATTTCTTCAATGTTCCCCTTTGAAAAAGGTGAGCCATAGATGGCGCAAGAGGGGGATTAAATTTTTTCTATAAATCCTTCCCTTGCGGAACAGTGTTCCTCACCCTTTAATAAAGGAAGGGGCTTTAACACTAAGGTTTAAAATAAGGCTTTTGGGTTTTGATTTTCTTTTCAAAGCGTTTGACATCCAGTTTCTTCACTAGATTTGTGGATGCAGGACAAGCCTCTCCTAGAATCTGTGCAGCCAAAATTTCACTGCACAATGGAGCAAATAGAAAGCCTTTGGAACCTAAGCCAGCCAGACTATAGATTTCCTGATCTGATTTAAGTTTTCCAAGCAAGGGGAAATAATCTTTACTCTGGGCACGAACCGAAGCACGACCTTGCCATTCACTGACATCAGCCAAACTCTGTGCATACTCTGGAAATACTGAATGGATCAGTTCAAGGTTATGGATATGGTCTTCTTCCAGTACCTCTGTATCATCACGATTCAGGCAGAATGAAGCACCGAGCAGCAAATGCTGTTCATCAAACTGGATGCAGTATCCGCCGTAGCTATAGGCAATATTCGGATTGAGTGGTTGATCGCTATTTTTGAGCCAACTGACCTGTCCACGAATGGGTTTAAGTTCAGGATGCTCTTCAAGCAGCTGTGGCGTATTTAATGCGGTACAGACGATGATATGATCAAACTGTCCGAGTGAGCTATCACCATCAAATAATTCTGGACATGAGTGTGGTTCAATTCGGCTAATTTGGGCCTGGATATAGCGAATATTGCTATGTTGCAGGATTTCATCACGCAACTGATGAGGCGATACAGCTCCCGCCTGTAACAACGACAATGCTGGATATTTCGCTGTTAAAGACTGCTGATTTTGATCTGGAACTTCTAGAATACCATCAGGATACTCATCAGCCAGAGCCAACAGGTTTTCTGGATTTTTCAATGCCAGCTGCTGAACCTGAATCGCGTGAAAGGCTTTAAACTGTGCATAATGATTTAGGGCGTGTTGCCAAGCCTGGGTCATTAAATGTTCAGCGCTTTGTGCAATCGGTGACAGTTTCGGATTGAGTAGCGCTAATGGATTACCAGAACCACCGGAAAGTGGTGCTGTTTGATCGAATAGGCTGACTTGATGACCACGTAGAGCAAAAGCCCAGGCTATACTTAAACCGGCAATACCAGCACCAATCACGGCAATCTGGCGTGCCTGACATTTCAACTCTTTATTGAGCGAAGTTTTTTTTTGAGTATGATGTTCAGGAATTGCTGTTACTGGCTGTGCAAATTCAGGCGGATTCCAGATGGCTTTCAGCATTTCACGTTTATGACCAAAGCCACGTGGACGTGAAATCGAAATACCATGATTTCTAAGACCGCGTTTCAGTATACCCGCGACACTAAAAGAGGCAAAGGTGGTGCCATAATCCGAGAGTCGAACAATATTGTTCAGGACATTCTCTTCCCACATATCCGGATTGCAGGAAGGCGCAAAACCGTCCAGGAACCAGGCATTTACTGACACAGTTTTTTCAATGACTGGAAAGACATCTTGTGCATCACCTAGCCATAAATCCAGAGAAAAACGTTCTTCAGGAAAACTGAGGCGATGACAGCCAGCAATTGGGAGTGGATATTGGGAAATCAGCTGATCTGCAAGGGGTTTTAGTTCCGGCCAGGCATTTAAAGCACGAATCAGATCATCTTTTGATAGAGGAAATTTTTCTACTGAAATGGCATGCAGATGGCTCCGGTTATCTGGACGAACCTGTTGCCACAGTTGCCATAAGGCCAGAATATTGAGTCCTGTACCAAAGCCCGTTTCCCCTACACAAAAATATTCAAAAGGTTTGAGATCCGTGAGCCGGGTACCGAGATCATTACCATTTAAAAACACATGGCGTGTTTCAAGCAGACCATTGTCCTTGGAAAAATAAACATCACCGAACTGTTTGGAAACTGGCACGTCAATGCCATCTACCAACTGCCAATCGAGATCGGCAGTTTGAATTGCATGAGACAAAACGGATACAACCTTGAATACGTCAGGAGAGGGAATAGCTTACCACTGACGACGGCGTTTGGTATAAACATAACTCGCAATCAGGAAGCCAAGTAGTACCCCAACTGCCAATGTCGCAGCACCGTAAAGAAACATTTGTGCACTACGTTCACTTTGTAGCACCTGCACCTGAACGCCGAGATTATCGTTTTTCAGCTGTAGTTCCTGATTCTGGGTCAATGCTTCAAGATTGGCTTTTTCCAGTTGTTGCAGACGTGTCGCCTGATCTTTGACCAAAGCCTTCACTTTGGCATCTTGCTGAGCTTTGTTCTGTGCAATATCTTCTGCAGTCAATGGCTTGGCAGCAGGATTTTGAACAAGAGGATTATTCGAAGCAGCCACTGGCATGATGCCAGGTTTATTGGCAGACAGTGTTTGCGGTGGCGTATTGGCTACCGCGGGTTGCACAGTTGCTGGTGTATTTTGCGCTGGGGCAGCAGATTCCGCTGCCGGTGTTACTTCAACTGCCCAGGCAGTTGTACAGGCAAAAGATAAACCGATTAAACTGGCAATTACAGCGTGCATGAACCTTATCCTTGTGGGAATGCTTTATTGAATGGTTTAACGTCAATATGCGCATAGACGCCTTCTTTTAAGAATGGCTCTTCCTGTAACCATTCCTCCAATGCTTCACGGCTGTCAAAGTCCACAATGATGGTGCTGCCATAAAAACCTGCTTGAGGATTACCTGGTTCTTTTGGCATCGCGCCGGCAACGATTAAACGACCTTCATCATTTAATTTTTGCAGACGTGCAAGATGTTGAGGACGAATCGCAAGGCGTTTTTCGACAGTACCTTCCTGATCGGTACAGCTGACAACAAATAATGGCATGGCAGTTCTCGATGACTTAGTCTAACTTTTATTCAGCAGTTTTAAAGTATTTGCGCAATACAATGAACTGAATAATGATAAAGGAAAACATCACGATCATGTCACCAAATGCGGTAAATTCTCCCCAATATTTTCCATCCATAAAGATATAGGCAAAGAAGCAATGTAAGAAAGACATCACCGCAAACATTGCTGCCCAAGTATAGTTGAGCTTAAACCAGCCTTTTTCAGTTAAATTAAAAACTGGTCCAAACAGACGTTGGATTAATGGTTTTTTATCTTTACTGAACCATGGTGAAAGCAGGAATACGCCAGCAAAAACCAGATTTAGCAAGACAGCTTTTAAGCGGATATAGAAATCATCACTGAGTATTAAAGTGATTCCACCGAAGATTACTGTCATAAACAATACGATCCATTGCTGTTTGTCCAGACGGAATTTCTGTGAAACAAATAACGCGCCATAGACCACTAACATGGAAATGATCAGACCTGTGGTTGCCACAAGAATATTGTTATTGTCGACACCGCCTGCGGAGCCAATCAGCTGGAGTAATGGATGATTGGTGTCTTTAGGATCTACTGTCTTATATAAATAAAAGAAAATAATGAGTGGCACAAAGTCTAAAAGTGCTTTCATGTTAGAGTATCTAAATCTGATCAAATAAATGTCATAGTATAGAGATGCACGGCGTAGATTTACATACACACAGCAATATTTCTGATGGAACCTTAAGTCCACAGCAGCTGGTTGAGGCCGCGGCAGCGAGCTTTATCCATACGCTGGCCTTGACTGATCATGACACCATGGACGGTTTAGAGCTGGCGCGTGAAGCCGCGAAAGATCACGAAATTAAGATCATTTCTGGGGTAGAAATCTCCAGTCAATGGTCACGTCCGGCCACCAAGAAGAATTATGGCGTGCATATTGTGGCGTTAGATGTTCAAAATCCTGAGCCATTGCAACAGGCTTTAGAACAGCAAAAACAGATTCGCGCTGAACGCTCAAAAAAGATTTGTGATCTACTGATACCATTGATTGGACAAGATATTTATCCAGATGTAGTCGCTAAGGTCGATAATATTCCAGACCGTGTCACGCGAACCCATATTGCCAAAACACTGGTTGAAAAGGGGATAGTCACCCGTCCACAACAGGCTTTTGATAAATATATCAAGGAAGGTAAGAAAGCTTATGTGAAGTTTGATGGACTGGGACTGGAAGAAACCATTCAGGTGATTCATGCCAGTGGTGGTTTTGCAGTGCTAGCGCACCCCACCCGTTATGATCTGTCTGCAACCAACATCCGTTACCTGATAGAAATTTTTGCCAGGTTCGGTGGGGACGCCGTTGAGCTGCCACCAGCAGTTGATCCGGCTTCTACCCGGCAGATGGTAGATCGGATGATTGCTGAACATGGGCTAAAAGTATCTGTAGGCAGTGATTATCATGGGGACAATATGCCCTGGATTAAGCTCGGCCATATTCCAACGGTTAAAGACGGGCAAGTGGGCATCTGGGAAAGTTTTCGGTAACAGGCGTCAGGCTTCAATAAATGGAGACTGCTTTTGCTGCTGGATTTTTATGCCTAGAAGGCAGGCCAAAGCTAAACTCAGTAATGCCAGTTGCCAAGTTGTTGTAATCGCTGCCATCAGTAATAATGCTGCAATAAGCGTATAGTTCAGTAAATTGCGATAAAGAAAAGGATGGTTTCGGGAAATTACCGCCTGCTGGATGTCTGGATGATGTTTGAATTCTCGATAGCGTAGAAAATCGATCAAATTCGCGAGCGCCAGTTCCAGCTTGTCAAAATGTACTGCCTTGCAGGACATCCGATAGTACTTACCATAATTGGTACTCAGCTTAAGCGTATAAGTTGGAGAGTCATCTTCACGACTCGCCTGAATATGTACAATTCTTGGTAAGTCCAGCATGAGTCGACTGGGAATATGGTCGAAGTAAATCCGTCCGCGGAGCGGTGTCGCGATATAGTACTGCAAATGCTGAAAATTCTGGTCTCCATCATGTGCATACAGTTGAACAATCCAGCGTGTACGCCTCAGGTAATAGACCAGAACCTGCTGGCCGATGAGCGCATCACTTAGTTGAACATGGATATCCAGATACGACTCTGTTTTAAACACCTGATTCAAATCGACATTAAACCATTGTGGTGCTTCATGCTCATTGATCTTTAATAGCAGTTGCTGCTGTTTGCGTAGCCGGGTCGTATGAATCTGACGTTGGCCCATAATGGTGGCATCTGAGCTGCGTAAGGCTCTTTCACGGATATCCTGAGCCAGTTTCGAATCAATCAGATGTTGCTGAATCAGAAAAGGAAATTTGAAATATTGTTTCCGGTCATAGCTTAGACCAAACACCAGTATGAAACTGATGAGAAGCAGTAAAATCCAGTATTGTTCTAATCCACTAAATAAAATATCTTGCCAGGCCAATACACAGCCAAATGCGAACACGACCCCACTACAAAGTAGTAAAGCCGCTAAAGTTGCACCCAGACGCGTCACCGGTTGCGGTGTACAATGATGAATCCGTTGCTTGATAGTCATGAGATCTTATTTTTATTGTTTCAATTATTTTAATTTTGAATTGAATATATATGAGCTGCGTTCAGCTGTAATCGTACTTCTTATAATAGATTATGATCTTGGGCCTGAATAGGTGGTGGGGTTGGTTTGCCTAAAGTACCCAATAGTTCAATTTCAATGGTACGTACCATTGAATCAAGTGGTAAGTCATTGCTTTGCGTACCAAAAGGTTCTTCAATTTCTGAACTGAGCGCATCCAGTCCCAAGAAAGTATAAGCCAAAATTCCGACCAGCAGCGGTGTCACCATTCCAAGGGTCGAACCCAGACTAAATGGCAGCATAAAGCAGAAAAAATATACGGTACGATTCAGCAAGACTGAATAGGCGAAAGGTAGTGGTGTGGTGGCAATCCGATCACAACCTGTCTGTACAATACTCAACTCAGCTACATGCTGGTTCATCTGCGCATAAATGATGTCTGAAATTTCGCCTTCTTTCAGGGCCTGCATAAATTCCCATTGAATCAGACTGAGGGTGTACTGTGGGGCATTGGCCTGTTGATAGAGCTGTTGCAGGGCTTGAGGACTCATACCACTGGTCTGTACCAGTTCGGTTGGATTGGCAGTCTGATGGCGCAAACGATCGCGCAGTACATTGGCAAAGACAATTACATGCTGGATGACCCGCTCACGGCGTGCCTGCGTCAACATACGGCAGTCTCGGTCAAAATGACGTGCATTGGCAATTAGGATCCCCCAGAGTTTGCGCGCTTCCCACCAGCGTTCATAGGCGGCAGAGTTCTTGAAACCAAGGAAAATCGACAGTACTACTCCGATCAGGGTAAAACCGACTAAGGGTAATTCCGGTAAATGTAAATAATTGGTATAAGATAGCCCGCCAATAATGGCAGAAATAAGCATGACCACGCCTAGAGGCGGCAGTACCTTAGGTAAAATCGTTCCCCGCCATGAAAATAATACTTTAAAGATACTGGGTTGGTCACGTACGATCATTTATTGGAATCATCACAATTTTTTTCATGATCTTGTTGAGTTGTGTCTGCTTTGTCAAGTGCTATCGTTCAGGGTTTTACCGTATTAATGAGTTGCTGTTCTGCAAAGGAAAAACTGCCTTCCCGGGCAATGATACAGTGATCAATCAGGCGGATTTCGACCAGGTGACAGGCCTTTGCAATCTGCTGAGTGAGCTCAAGATCTGCTGCGGAAGGTCGAGGCTGACCGAGTGGATGATTATGGGCAATCACAATCGATGTTGCCTGTTGCTGAATGGCATGGCGTAGTAACTGATTAATCGAAATCTCACATGAATTAATCGAGCCATAAAACATTTTCTTAAAGCTGATTTTTCTTAACCCGGCATCCAGACACAGTACAGCAAACACTTCCTGAGTTTCTCCCAGCAGTTCAAAGCGCAGATAGTCCATAATTTTGCGGGAATGATTCAGTTCCAATGCATCTTGGCGAAGGTGCTCGGCAATATAGCGCCGTCCCAGTTCCTTAACAGCCATCAGCTGGGTAAATTTACTGACACCCATCCCGTGAAACTGGCTGATCTCTTGCAGTGGGGCATCCAAAAGAGTACTTAAATGACCAAAATGTTGAATCAGAAGTCGAGCTAGTTCCACTGCGGAATGCCGCTGGGAGCCTGAGCGCAGGAAAATTGCCAGCAATTCGGCATCGGAGAGGCTTTGTGGGCCTGACTGTAACAGGCGTTCGCGTGGACGTTCCTGTTCAGGCCAGTGTTTAATCGAAAATTGCATGTTTATTAGACTTATTTATTATTAATTATTGTTTTTCACACAAGAAGGTCTCTTGGGCATGATTCTATTTAATGCTATTGTGAGCGCCACTGCAACAGAAAGGTAGCCTGTTTGTGAGCTTCGACGTAAGTGTAATTCCTCATAAAAATATTATTTTAGCTGTGACAGGCGGTATTGCTGCCTATAAAAGTGCAATTCTGGTCCGTCGTCTGAAAGATGCCGGTTTTAATGTTCGTGTGGTCATGACTCAAGGCGCACAGGCCTTTATCACGCCGCTGACGCTCCAGGCACTGTCGGGTAATCCTGTCCATACTGAATTACTGGATCCAGAAGCTGAAGCAGGCATGGGGCATATTGAACTGGCACGCTGGGCGGACCTGTTACTGGTCGCCCCAGCAAGCTGCGATACTTTGGCCAAATTCGCTGCCGGTCTGGCCGATGATTTGCTCAGTACACTTTATCTGGCGACCAACGCACCGGTCTGGGTAGCGCCAGCCATGAATCAGCAGATGTGGGCAGCCAAGCCGACGCAACGTAACTTAGCCACTTTGATTGAAGATGGCGTGCATGTGATTATGCCGGATGCAGGTTCACAGGCCTGTGGTGATGTAGGTTTGGGCCGTATGCCGGAACCGGAAGATCTGGCACGTCAGGTAACCGAGTATTTCCATAAGGCACAACGAGCGATTGCAGAAAAATTTGGTCAGCTTGCGGGTAAGCGCGTCACGATTACAGCAGGTCCAACGCGTGAAGCGATTGACCCGGTTCGTTATATTTCCAATCACAGTACCGGAAAAATGGGTTTTGCCTTGGCGGCAGCCTGTTATGCTGCCGGTGCGGATGTAACACTGATTGCAGGACCAGTGACGCTGGATACGCCAAATGGCGTCAAACGTAAAAATGTCAGCTCAGCCGTGAAAATGCTGGATGAAAGTCTGCATATGCTAGAACAGGGCTGTGATATTTTCATTGCGACCGCTGCAGTTGCGGATTACCGCGTAGCACAAGTGGCAGAACATAAGATTAAAAAAGCCGGTGATGAGCTGAATGTCGCACTGATCAAAAATCCGGATATCGTTGCAACCATTGCTCAACAGGAAAAACGTCCATTTATGGTTGGCTTTGCCGCAGAAACACGAAATATTGAAGAATATGCAGCTGGCAAACTGGTCGCTAAAAAACTGGATATGATTGCCTGCAATGACGTTTCCCGTGCAGATATTGGCTTTGCCTCAGATGAAAATGCCATGACGGTATTCTTTGCAGAATCTTATCATATGGAAAAACGTGATCTGGAAAAGGCTTCCAAACAGGAAATTGCCCAGCAACTGGTTGAAGCCATTCATGATGCCCTACATCATGATCCTTCTAAGGATGATGATTTCTAAGTTATTGTATAAAAAAGTCCTGCATAGTCAGGGCTTTTTTATTTCTGCAGAATTGACTGAATGTTCAAAAGAAAACCAAGTATTTTGACCTTGAAAGACACTTTTGGCTATTTCGTGCCCAGTTTGAAAAAGATAAAATCACCCTATAAGAATCAGAATTTTTTTATTTTCCAGCCTCACTAATTTGAGCACTGGGGGTGGTATGAAAAGAATAAGTCTATTGTTTCTGACCTTGCTATTGTTTGCCTGCAGTTACTTTGTCTCTATTGATGAACTGTCGCGCAATATTCAGTCTCAGATGCAACGTGAATTTAATTCCAGTCTGGATTATCGCCATTACCGGTTAAAAGTCATGGATGTAAAAATCATGGAACGTTCTGGTGATCATTTTCAGGCCATTTCCCAGATACAGTATCAGGGCCAATCTTTTCCAGTTAAGGTCTCTATCCAGAAGGTGGAGCAGGGTTATAGCTGGCAGCTGGAAGATGATGCTTTTGCCTTTATTGATGAAGTTGAAATTCAGCGTTATGAACAGCAGTTACAGCAGGAACTGGCTATGATTTCTGCAGAATTCGAACAAGATGAAGGCTTTCGGAACGAGAAGGTCAATGAGATCACTGAGGCTGCAACGCGGGAATCCAGGACGACATCACAGCGGGTTGAAGAACCCATTCCTGTGGGAAATATTACCGCTTATACCCAATAAATTCTCTAGTCAAAAAGCCTTAATAAAAAAAGCACCGGGGAAACGGTGCTTTTTAAATTAAAGATTCTGGGTTTGCTGTTCGAGCAGGTAGTCTTCAGTGCGTTTGATCGCCTCCTGAATATTGAACAAGGCATTTTCTACATCTTTTAAGGTTTTGGCATTACCACCGCTTAATGCCTGACGCCATTTACGCGCACCTGGCAAGTTCTGGAACAAGCCCAGAATATGACGGCTAATAATCGAGAGTGGTGCACCTTCTGCCATACGCTGGGCAATATACGGCATCATTTGTTGCATGATCTCAAAACGATCAGGAGCTTCAAGATTCCAAAGTTGGCCTAACTCGGCCAGTAAATACGGATTGTGATAGGCTTCGCGACCAATCATTACGCCATCCACATGTTTTAAGTGTTCAACCGTTTCCGCATAGGTTTTGATCCCGCCATTGATTTCAATCAGCAGCTCAGGACGTTCCTGTTTTAAACGGTAAACATCTTCATAACGTAATGGGGGAACTTCACGATTTTCCTTCGGGGATAGGCCTTGTAACAGGGCAATTCGGGCATGCACGATAAAATTATTACAACCCGTCTTCGCTACGGTATCGACAAAATGCAGCATCTCTTCATAAGACTGCATATCATCAATCCCGATACGATGTTTCACCGTCACCGGAATATCCACGGCATTGCGCATCTCACCAATACATTCTGCGACTAGATCAGGCTCCGCCATCAGGCAGGCACCAATTTTATTGTTTTGTACCCGGTCACTTGGGCAGCCGACATTCAGGTTGACTTCGTTATACCCCCAATCCTGTGCCATTTTGCTACAGGTGGCCAGGTCTTTGGGATTAGAGCCACCAAGCTGTAACACAACTGGCTGTTCTTGCTGATTAAAGTCCAGATGACGTTTGGCATCACCATGAATGATGGCACCTGTCGTTACCATCTCGGTATATAGAATAATGTTGGGATTAAACAGACGTGCAAAGAAACGATAATCTTTGGTGGTCCAGTCCATCATCGGCGCAACACTGATTCGTGGTTGAAGTTGTTGTTCAATGGTTTTGAGATCAGTCATTCAAAATCACGCCTTAAGTTAGAAATGGAAGAGACAGCACGCCGTTGGGTCTTTTGGGCGCTCACCGGCAGTGATACGACCAGTAAAAGAGGGCGCAATATTAGCATAAAAATAATCAGGCTTCATGGCTGAGTACTAGCACTGCAAGAAAGCATTCTGGGAAATTAAAAAGTATTGAATTCATTCAAATAGATGCAGAGGTCAAGGAATAGTTTACTAAATAGTAAAAGAGTTTAAGATAAAGAAAACAGGATAAAAAAGGAGAAAAATAATGATGTTACTGGAAGAGATTTACAAAACAACAAAAGCTCAGCGTTCAGAATATTTCAATCTACGTGTTCAACGCAGTCTAAGCTGGTTAAGAAAAGCGGTAGAGTTACAGGCCGATTATGATTTTCAGTTTCTGAGCCTGTGGATTGGTCTGAATGCTCTTTACGTACAGGAAAATGAAGATAGTCTTGATCAGCAGGCCTTATCACAATTTCTCCATCTCATCCTTAGCAAGGATCAGGAGAAAAGAATTTCTCAAATTTTATTGGGTCGCTATGAGGTTACGCTGCATGCACTATTGAATAATCAATATCTCACTCAGCACTTTTGGGATTATCAACACAATAAGATTAGCCAAAGTGATTGTCGTGAAATGCTGAAGCAACAAAAAATAGAGGCTCAACAAGCGCTAGGACAGCAGGATATATTGAAGATGCTGTCAGAAGTTTTTAAGCGTTTCACTATTTTAAGGCAACAAATTCTGCAGGGTGGAGTGAGTTATGCCAGCGCCCTCAGTCGCAAGCAGATGCAGGAAAGTTGTAGTCTATTTTCAGCCTTGCTGAACACCTTTATCTATATATTGCTGGAACATGCAGCAGTAATGGATTCCGGCAAAGCCTACTATCCAGTGGTTCAAGTAAATTAGATGATCATTAGTTGGTTTTTACACGCGCATGATAAAACTGATCAATCAGGGCAAAGACGGTGGCAGCTAGTGCAAATATGAATCCAGTCAGGCAGCTCATGCTCCAGCCACCATGATGCCACGCGTATACTCCCGCTGCAGAGCCACAGGCACCTCCAATAAAATACAGGGTCATATAAATAGAGTTAATCCGGGATTTGGCATCCGGACGCAGGCGGAAAATTACATTCTGGTTACAGCTATGGGTAATCGCCAGTCCCAGATTAATTAGCGCATAACCTGCAATATAGCTAATCAACGATGTGCCACCAAAATAGAGAAACAGCCAGCTGCCTGCCAGAATTGAACAGCCAATCCAGCTCAGCAGTTTGATATAACCTCGGTCCGCCCATCTCCCAATCACTTGAGTTGATAATGCGCCAAAAACTCCTACTAAAGTGACTAATCCCACCATAACATCTGCCAGATGAAAGGGAGACTGTGTCAGTAACAGGGCAATGGTAGAGAACAGAATACTCATCGCAGCAAAGGCAAAAGCACCGGTAAGGGAACGAAATACCAGTCGTGGTTCTTGGACCAACAGACTGCCCATAGAGTGGAAAATTCTGGCATAGCTGATTCTGAATTTTGGTAGGGTCGGTAGCTGCCCACGTAAATAGATTCCCAAGAACAGCATCGAGACTGAACTCACTGCATAGATGACTTTCCAGTGAAACAAGTCAGAGAGTAAGCCGGCAATACTGGTCGACAGTAGAATTCCGACCAATAAACCACTCATCAGGAAGCCAACAACTTCACCAGTTTTTTCCGGTTTAACAGTCATGGCCGCTAAAGGAATCAGTACCTGTGCCGCCACAGAAAATAAACCAGCGATAACCGTCCCTAACCAGAGCATGGGCAAATTGATTGCTGTGGCACAGATCATTAGTCCCAGCGCAGCCCCCCACATCAGGGCAGGAATCAGCTTGGTCTTATTCAGCATGTCACCCAATGGCACGATGAACAGCAGGCCCAGTGCATAAGACACCTGAGCAAAGGTCACGGTCAGGGCGACTTGCGATTCAGGTACCTGATAATATTGCTGAATTGATGAAATCAGAGGCTGACAGTAATAATTCGCCCCAGCACATAGACCACATGCAATTGCCATCAGCCAGAGCAAAGGCTTATTTTGACTGATATCCAGTGCAGGATTCATGACAGCTACCTTATATAAGAAGCAGAAGACTATTTTTGATAATGGCATCAAAAAGATGCAAAGATTGCAGGCACTATAGGTCAAAATAGCACATGATAAAAGTAGAAAAATACAACAGAAATTGAAGACAGATCTGGTTATTACCATCTCTGAATATCTTCAAAACCATAACTGATGCGTATTTAATCTTTTTTTTCTTACAAAGTATCTTAAGTTGTCGAAACGGCACTGAAGAAAAACATTGCAATTGAGTCAGAGATAAAAGTGTATTCTATTGCACAAATATAGTGCAAATTTGACAATTTATGATGCTGAGCCAGTTTAAGGTATTAATATAATAAATGACTCAAAAATTATTTTTTAACGATTATTAGAGTAGTTTTAGACTTAAGTAGAATAAGTCAAAAGAGCCAATTAAATGAAACATTAAACTCAACTGATTTAAAAATTTTATGATTAAAAAAGGAAAAAGTTATAGGAAAACATGGTTTTCAGGAGTTCCAAATGAATCAGTATAATTCAGTTAAATTTGTCAAAGAAGTCAAGGAATCAAAAAGTGCCCAATAAAAGTGCCTAAATTAGGGCATTTTGGCATGGCGGAAAAGGGAAGGAGTACAGCAAAAAAAATGGAACGACTGTCAGAATGATCAATGTAACAAAGTACAACAAAAATTAAGCTAAGAAAAAATGAACAAAAAAGGAAATATCCTTTAAGAGAATGAATATCGTTTATAAATTCAGCAGATCAAAAAATCAGGGCCTAACTTATAAATGATATATGACAACATCATTTTTATGAATCATCAGTTCAAAATATAGGTATTTATTAAATAAATATTGGGTAGTATTTTGGAATGGTTTGATTAGAATCCAAAAATTCAACAAAAACACATTCTGAGGGGAAACATCGTTTTTGCGATGTTTACTTAAGAAAAAATTAGCTTGAGGGACGCTCATGCAAATCGGAATTCCAGCCGAAACTGTCGTCGGTGAACATCGTGTCGCTGCGACACCTGAGACAGTAAAGAAATTGATCAGCGCTGGTCATAGCGTGATTATCGAACGTGGTGCAGGGGTAAAAGCTGCCTATATCGATAGCGCTTATGAACAGGTTGGTGCAAAAATTACGGATGATGCCTATACCGGTAGCCAGATGATTTTGAAAGTTCGTGCACCGAAGGGTGAAGAAATTCAAAAATTACCTGCGAATGCTACAGTTGTGGCGATGTTTGACCCATACCGCAATACCGAGCTTGACCATTTCGCGGCACAGAATGTGTCTGCATTTGCATTGGAACTTTTGCCACGCACCTTGTCTCGTGCGCAAAACATGGATGTCCTGTCTTCTCAGGCGAACCTGTCGGGTTATAAAGCAGTGCTTCTTGCTGCAGCAGAATACCAGCGCATGTTCCCGATGCTGATGACTGCGGCAGGGACGGTTAAACCGGCTCGTGTCGTGATCATGGGAGTAGGGGTTGCAGGTCTGCAAGCGATTGCAACTGCAAAACGTCTCGGTGCTGTTGTAGAAGCAACCGACTTGCGTCCTACAGCTAAAGACCAGGTTGAATCTTTGGGTGGTAAGTGGTTAGACGTACCAATGTCTGAAGAAGAACAGCAAAAAGCAGCTGATGCGGCTAAAAATGGTTATGGCTGGATGCCAGGTGAACAGTATATCAAGGATCAGGCGATCATCGTTGATAAAGCAGTTTCCAATGCGGATATTGTGATCACGACTGCACTATTGCCAGGTCGTGATGCGCCACGCTTAATCCGTGCCGAGACCGTTGCCAAAATGAAACCAGGTTCAGTCATTTTAGATATGGCGGTTGAAACTGGCGGTAATGTAGAAGGCTCTCAATGCGGTGAAACGGTTGTGACTGAAAATGGCGTGAAGATTCTGGGTATTCCGAATATTCCTTCAACCTTGTCGACTGAAGCATCTGCACTGTATGCACGTAACGTTTTGAACTTCGTTGAAACTTTATTTGATAGCGAAAAGAATTTCGCCATCAATCCAGAAGAAGAAATTCAGAAAGCCCTACTCGTCACTCACGGCGGCCAAGTGCTGTTAAAGCGTGGTTAAGGAGAGTACTCATGGTTGAAACTATTACGATTTTTGTCCTTGCCATCTTTGTAGGCTACTACGTGGTATGGGGCGTGACTCCAGCTTTGCATACGCCGTTGATGGCAGTAACCAATGCACTTTCTTCGATCATTATCGTGGGTGCGATGATTCAGACTGTTGGTTTACCAATAGTCGGCGTTGAAGGTAACGTAGACTTCCAGACCATTAACGTGGTGAGCGTACTTGGCGCAATTGCAGTATTCCTGGCGAGCATTAACATTTTCGGTGGCTTTGCCGTGACTGCACGTATGCTGGAAATGTTCAAACCAAAACAAAAGAAAAAGAGGGCTAATTGATGGAATTCATTCGTGAATATGCAAATTGGTTCTATTTGATTGGTGCCATTCTCTTTATCTTGACGCTACGTGGTTTGTCAGGTCCTAAAACAGCAATTGCAGGTAACCGCTACGGTATGCTTGCCATGGCGATTGCGGTATTGACGACTTTCTTTGTCGCAGAAAATCCGGTGATCTGGATGATTCTTGGCGCAATGGTGCTTGGTGCGATCGTCGGTATTGCCCGTGCGAAAACTGTACCTATGACTCAAATGCCTGAAACTGTCGCGCTGATGCACTCTCTGGTAGGTTTGTCCGCGGTTTTGATTGCTATTGCTGCGATTATCCATAACAACAAGTTAATCGAATTGGGTCCAGACCTTTTAGCTGCAAATGGGGTAACTTTCCATGAAATGAGCAAAGTGCATTTGTTCGAACTCTTCGTGGGTTGTTTCGTCGGTGCGATTACTTTTACTGCCTCTGTATTTGCTTACGGTAAACTGGCTGCGAAGAAATGGGCAAAAACCATTTCAGGTGCTTGGGTAAAACCAGTTCAGGCATTGATCTTTATCGCAATGCTGGCAGCAGGGATTCACTTCTTCCTGACTGGTAACATGACATCCTTCTGGGCAATGACCGGTCTTGCACTGGTATTCGGTTGGGTATGGATTGCACCAGTCGGTGGCGGTGATATGCCAGTTGTGGTATCGCTTCTGAACTCCTTCTCTGGTTGGGCAGCTGCAGGTATTGGTTTTACCTTAGAAATAACATGCTGATCGTTGCTGGTTCGCTGGTGGGTTCTTCAGGTGCAATTCTGTCTTATATCATGTGTAAAGCGATGAACCGTTCGATCATCAACGTTCTGTTCGGTGGTACGATGGGCGGAACCGCAACAGCAACAGCGGGTGCAGGCGAGCAGGTACAACGTAATCATCGCTCAGGTTCTGCAGATGATGCTGGCTTCCTGATGTCGAATGCAGACAGTGTAGTCATTGTACCCGGTTATGGTATGGCGCAAGGCCGTGCACAGAATGCGGTGAAAGAGTTGGCGAACTTGTTAAAAGAGCAGGGTGTGACTGTACGTTTCGCGATTCACCCGGTTGCAGGTCGTATGCCTGGTCATATGAACGTATTGCTGGCTGAAGCTGACGTGCCATATGAAGACATTCTGGAAATGGATGAGATCAACTCTGACTTCCCGGCAACAGATGTAGTACTGGTAATCGGTGCGAATGACGTGGTTAACCCGGCGGCCAAAGACGATCCAAGCTCACCAATTTACGGTATGCCAATTCTGGAAGCGCACAAGGCACGTACGATTTTGGTGATCAAGCGTTCTATGGCAACAGGGTATGCTGGTTTAGACAATGACCTGTTCTATAACGATAAGACCATGATGATCTTTGGTGATGCCAAGAAAGTTGTGGAAGATATGACCAAAGCCATTAATGGTACGGGTCACTAATTCCTAAAATCTTCTTCCAGATCCTCTTTTGTAAAAGAAAGGTCGAGATGAATTAAAAGATTTAGAAAAAAACCACCTTCGGGTGGTTTTTTATTTTTGCTCTTATTTTTTATACACCACAGTTAATTGATATTTGATCGCAGATAAATATTTATCTTGTGAATTAGGAATTATTTATTTGTGAAAATTTGATAGGTTTATCATTAAATTGCTTCTTCAAATAATTTTAAAATTCATAAATTGTATGGCATTGTTCTTGCTATTCCTTCATTAAGAGCTAGGGGGATTACATGACAAAAATAAAATATTTAGGGTTTTTACTGGGGCTACTGAGTTTACCTATCTATGCAGCTGAACCAGCAGAAATGGTAAAAAATATCCAGGAAATCCGGATATCGCTGGACAGTGTCTGGGTGGTGATGGGCGGTATTCTGGTGTTCTTCATGCAGGCAGGTTTTGCACTGATTGAGAGCGGATCAGTCAGAAGTAAAAATAGTGTGAATGTTTTAATGAAAAATTATATGGATGCCTGTCTTGGAGGGCTGGTTTTCTGGCTGATAGGTTTTGGGCTTATGTTCGGGATTAATCATACCGGGTGGTTTGGTAGCTCACATTTTGCACCGGATAATTTAGATAGCTGGAGCTGGAATTTACTCTTCTTCCAAATGATGTTTGCCGCAACAGCAACCACCATTGCCAGTGGTGCCATGGCAGAGCGTATTCATTTTGTCGCCTATGTGGTGAGTGCCGCTTTTGTGAGTGGCTTAATTTATCCAGTTTTTGGCAGTTGGGCGTGGGGGAGTCTATTTGAGGGTGAAGGCTGGCTCAAAGCCATGGGCTTTATTGATTTTGCTGGTTCAACTGTAGTGCATTCGATTGGTGGCTGGGTTGCTTTGGCGGGCATTATTGTATTGGGTCCACGTATAGGGCGTTTTGGCCGCAATGGCCAAGTGCACTATTTACCCGGCCATAATCTGCCTTTAATTGCCTTAGGTGGTTTTATTTTGTGGTTAGCCTGGTTTGGCTTCAATGCCGCTTCCACAGTTAATGCCGATGTCAGCATTGGGCGGATTGCTTTAAATACCCATCTCGCAGCGTGTGCGGCGGCAGTGGCTTATATGCTGTTTGCCCTGGTACGACGTAAAGCAATTTTAATAAGGACTACGATTAATGCTTCCTTAGGTGGGCTAGTGGGGATTACAGCGGGTTGCGCCACAATGAGTCCTATGTTTGCTGTTATAACCGGACTGGTAGCAGGGTTGCTGGTTAGTGTATTGCCAGCACTACTCGAGAAAATGCGTATTGATGATGTGGTGGATGCTGTCACTGTACATGGCTTTTGTGGTGCTTGGGGGACGCTAGCTGCGGGTATCTTTTATGAAAGTAAAATGTTTGATAGCAGCATTATTGCTGTTCAGGCAGTAGGCGTTGGTGCCGGATTTGCCTGGGGCTTCGGGGTGGCATTTATTGTATTTAAAGTGCTGCATATTATTTTAGGTGGTTTACGTGTGAGTGCACAGCACGAGCAGCGTGGTCTGGACTATACCGAGCATGCTGAACTGTCTTATCCAGAATTCCAGCGAGATGTAACTTTCGATACGGATCACATCACCAAACGACATTAATGGACAGGAGGGTATAACATGAATGCAGAAGTGCTCAATCTAGAACAGCGCCGCCAGGCTATTCAGCGTGGGCTACAGCATTATTTTCAAGGACCTCACCTGGAACAGATCGTAGGATATTGGGAACAGGAATATAGCGGGCAGCCTGCTTTTGTACTGAATCGCTTTCTTAGCGAGATTTGTACTACAGAAGAGCTTAAGCAGAACCGGAAAGATATGCTTAAACAGGTACTGCATGAACTGACCATTCTGGAAAAAAGTGAATGGATCGAGTCTGAAGATACAGAGGCAGTATCTCTGAATCAGAAAGCACAGTACCAGGCTTATATTGAGTTTGGAGAATCAGTTCTTGATCAGGTCAAGCTAGAAGATCAGAAAGACTTTTATAGGGAGCTGGCACAGCAACTGGTACAAGACCGGATTTTGTTCCAGGAAACTAGTCAGAAATTGCAGAAAAGTGCGGATTTGCTGAGCTATGTATCTTCAAAACTTTATGCACAAGCCATTACCAGTCTATATCAGGTATTCTGTGACTTCTATGGCCCACAACGTAGTGATCAGGTCTATGCTCAGGCCAAGAATTTGATCAAACAAAAATACCCAGAAGCTAATTTACAGCAACTCCTTTGAATCTTTTCGGTTAAAGTTTATTTTGAGCCAATAAAAAAAAGCGGCCTCCATGGGCCGCTTTTTTAAGAATCTGTTTTATGCCACTGAATCTGCAGGAGCATTGCTCCACAGGCTTTCTAGGTCATAGAATTTACGCGCTGTAGGAAGCATGCAGTGAACCACTACATATCCGAGGTCTAGGAGAATCCATTCAGCATCACGTTCGCCTTCGATGCCAAGTGGACGGAAGCCAGCTTTACGTGCTTCTTCAGCAACATTGTTGGCAAGAGATTTGATGTGACGGGTAGAGGTACCGCTGGCAATGACCATGGCATCAGCAACATTGCTCATACCGCTGACATCAAGCACAACAACTTCTTTGGCCTTTACATCTTCAAGTGCAGCATGCACAACTTTCAAGCAGTCTTGTACAGTCTGTAAGTGTGAATTCATAGTAAGATCGTGAGAATTAGAAGCGCTGGGCGATGGTTCTAAATTCATGGGGGATATAATTTCCTAACAATTATGCATGATCTAATATAGCGGTTTTGCCCCGAAATTTCAAATCAGCACATTGTTCGGTTTGTAATCAATCTGCAAAATATCGGGTCTTCCAGCCAAAAGACGCTGCTGAATGCTTCAGCGGGCGATATTCTGCTGCCACATAGCCTTGATATTGGCTATTCTCTAACCATTGAAAAATCTCGACATAATTGACAATAGCTGTACCCGGTTCATGTCGTCCTGGACAGTCTGCAAATTGAATGTGTCCAATTGTGTCAATATTCTCTTTTAAAGCTTCAAATACATCTTCACCCATCATCGCCATATGGTAACAGTCATATTGCATCTTTAAGGCTGGATGTTGGACTGCTTCGAGCATTTCCTGTGCTTGAGCTACATTTTGCACCAGGAAGCGTGGCATGTCGGTCCCATTGATCATCTCAAAGACTGGCTGAATATTATGATCTGCCAACATCGAACAGGCCATTTTCAGATTATCTGCCAATGTATTCAGGCAAGGTAACAGGTCACTATCCAGCGGCTGTTTACCTGCCAGAATATTGACGCTCGGTACTTTCAGTGCGGTTGCATATGTAATCGCTTGTTGCATCGCTTGATGAAATTCAATCTCCTTGCCGGGTATACCTGCCAGTCCATGACCGCCTTGCATCAGGTCACCTGCCGGGACATTGATCAGGCATAAACTCAGCTGATGCGCTGTCAACTGTGCCTGAATCTGCTCGATAGTTAGTTCATAAGGAAACTGGATTTCTACATGGTCAAAACCATGCTCACGGGCAAGGGCAAAACGCTGCAGCAGAGGGACTTCCGTAAAAATCATGGAAAGGTTGACTGCGAATTTTAACATCTGAAGCTCCTTGCACTAAATATGGAAATAATCGTGAAAATGAAGTTATTGAACGTGCTGAATGACAGTCGCTAGATCCGTTTCGCTATAGCCATTCTCTTGATGAGCCTTGAGCTGAGATAAAGCTTGAGAAGCAACCGGAATATTTAGCGCATGTGCTGCTGCAAGCTGTACTGCATTATTGAGGTCTTTGGACAAGGTCTGAACTTTCCATTGCACCGGTTTAAAGGTCTGGGCGGCCATACGCGGTGCCAGAATCTGAAACGGTTTTGAATCCGCGAAACCACCGGCCAACGCTGGGGCAAGCAGGGTGGTATCTACTCCTGCACGTCCAGCCAGTGCCACAGCTTCGGCAATCAGCGTACTATTTGCCGCGACAATTAGCTGGTTACAGATTTTCGTCGCTTGTCCTGTACCTGAGTCACCCATGCGAGTCACACGTTGGGAGAGGACTTGGTAAATTGCAGCTAAAGAAGAAATAGTCTGTTCATCACCGCCGGCAAAGATCACAAGACTGCCTTGTTCAGCACCGGCAGTACCGCCAGAAACTGGGGAATCAATCCAGATCACCTGTTGGGTCTGCGCACGTTGTGCCAGTTCCAACGTCTGCTGCACAGATAAACTGGAGAAATCTACAATCACCTGTTGTGCAACCAGATAAGGCTCAATCTGTTTATACACTGCTTTAACGGCTAAATCGTCCGCCAGACAGATGAGAACTACCGGGTAATTTGCAATCTGCTCAAGCTGCAATAGCTGTGCACCTTGAGCAATCAATGCATCACAAGCAGAAGCGGTACGGTTCCAGACAGCAACTTCAAAGCCTGCCTGAATCAGCCGGCTGGCCATACGGCTACCCATCAGGCCCATACCGAGAAATGCGATTTTAGTGGTTTGATCAAACTGCATGATGCTATCCGATATCTACTGAGATGATCTTATGAATACTGGCGAGGCTGGAACTGGACTTCTGGATTTTTGTCTTTTTTGCGTGCCAACTGGCTGTTTTTGCCGAGGAGTAATTTTAACTGCCAGATTTTTTCCATACGTAAGGATTTGTTTGGTCGATGTTCCATAGCATCCAGCACATATTTAGACGCCATTAAAGCATCTGGAGAACGCTGCAACATTTCTTCAGCCAAGGCTTGTGCTTTTGCTAGAGGTTGCTCATCTACATGAGTAATCAGGCCGATCTGCTTGGCATAGTTACCGTCAAAAATACGCGCGGTCAGTGTCAGTTCTTTGGCTAGATCCAGACTTATTAAGCCTTTTAACGAGCGGCTCAGCCCCATATCCGGTACTAAGCCCCAACGGCTTTCCATAATTGACATTTGAGTCTGTGGATGAGCAATCCGAATATCTGCTGCCAGTGCCAGCTGCATGCCTGCACCAAAACAATAGCCTTCCAAAGCTGCAATCACGGGAACCGGTAATTCTTGCCAGATCAAAAATGCTTTCTGAAATAGGCTTTGACCCGGACGCAGCAGTTCCCAGGCTGCATAGGCACGATTTTTGGGATTATTTAAATCAGCAAGATCAATCCCGGCACTAAAGACCTGTGCTTCACCTGTCAGGATGACACAGCGGATACTTTTATCCTTTTTGATCGTGTTGGCGGTTGCAACAAGTTCACGCAATAGCGCAAAACTCATGGCATTACGTTTGTCCGGACGGTTTAAACTCACCGTGGCAATTCCATTATTTTTTTCTAAACGAACCAGTGACATGGCTAAACCCTTCATTTTTATTGCTCTGAGCATAGCATGTGCGTTAGATCACGTGCATGACACTTAAGTCACGCTTTGTGATTATCCTTAACTTGCGCATTAGATCATATGCTTATTTAGCACCTGTTGTGCAGCTTGTTCCACCTGGTCAATGCCTGCTTTAAGCTCATCGAGGCGTTTCATCACCTCTTGGACAAAGGCTTCATCAGCTTTGCGGCGTTCTTTACGTAGGGTAGAAACAAACTGTTCAAAACTGCCAGTCAGCTGTTGCAGGTTCGGCGTACCCACATAACGGGTCGCGCCGTAGAGCCGGTGCAGTACATGTTCCAGTTGTGGAAAATCTTCCAGTTCAATCAGCTGTTCTATTTCACTGAGTTCAGTTTCAAAACTGTCGACCAGCATTCTCAACAGATCTACGGCCAGATCTTCTTTATTGGCAGCCAGTTGCAGACTTTGCTGCCAGTCCAGAATATTGCTATCCAGAGCATCAATGACATTCGCACGTTCTAGCATGGGTGCCTTGCGGAAATTTTCCGTGGTCCATTGAGTCAGAATCTGGATGATCTGTTCAATCTGAATGGGCTTGGTGACATAGTCATCCATGCCACCCTGTAGTAATTTCTGCTTTTCATCAGACAGGGCATGTGCAGTCAGGGCAATAATCGGCAAACGTCGATGGTTTTCAAAGGTGGATTCCAGCGAGCGGATGGCACGGGTCGTATCCATGCCGGACATTACCGGCATCTGAATATCCATAAATACCAGATCAAATGCACTTAAACCTTCTTCATGACGTTTCTGGATAATATCAATCGCTTCCTGACCGCTGGTGGCCTTGGTTGTGGTGACATTCAGTTCACCCAATAGTGCTTCAAGGACGATCAGGTTGGGTAAATGGTCATCGACTGCCAATATATGCAGCCCTTGACCATTGAAGTCTTCATGAGTTTCTTGGTCGAATACAGGCTGGTTATTCAGGAGTTGAATCAGTGCACTACGGCTAAGTGGCTGGTAGAGCGCACGGGCACGATATTCATTCAGCATGTTTGGATCAAGCTGCATCTGATAGCCATAGACTGCCAGATTGCCATGATAACGCGCACGAATTTCCTGTAGCAGGGCCTGACTGTCGCCGCTATGATCAACGATTAGCCAGGTATTTTCAGTCGTGGTTTTTAGATGATTCAGACGGCTAAACAGATCCAGAATCGAAGCACACTCGGTATGCTTCACGTTATAGTTTTCCAGATAATGACGCAGTACATTCGCCGTCGCTGGATGTGCCAGATAAGAGACCACAGTCAGATTGTTAAAGTCTGGGTGTTCGATCACATCATCTTCATCGACCAGGAACTGGGCGGTAAACCAGAAGGTTGACCCTTTCTCGGTTGGGGCGCGTTCCTGGTTATCTTCAAAGCCGATCTGGCCATGCATCAGACTGACCAGCTGTTTGGAAATCGCCAGACCTAATCCAGTGCCACCAAACTGACGTGTAACTGAGGTATCGCCTTGAGAGAAGGATTCAAACAGCTTCTTGCGGTCAGTACCGCTGAGGCCGATACCACTATCCTGTACGCTAAAATGCAGCAGACATTGCCCGATATCATCGTGTTCCATTCGTACCCGCACGATGATTTCACCGTCCGGCGTAAACTTGATCGCATTGGAAATCAGATTAGTCAGAATCTGCTTAAAGCGCAGTGCATCACCATTGACGCATTTTGGTACATTGTCGGCATAGTAGAAGGCCATATCAATATGCTTCTGCGCTGCCAGTGGCGAGAGCATGTCCATTACATCAAAAATCGCTTCTTCCAGATCAAACAGCGCCGTTTCGAGTTCTAGTTTACCGGCATCAATCTTGGAAAAATCTAGCACGTCATTGATCAGGGCCAGCAGATGCGCCGATGATTTACGGATGGTTTGTAAATACAGACTCTGCTCATTACTTAAATTACCCTGACGCAGCAGCAAATGAATAAAGCCATCAATACTGTTTAATGGGGTGCGTAATTCATGTGAAATATTGGCTAAAAATACTGACTTGGCCTGATTGGCAGAAATCGCCTGGTCACGGGCCTGACGGTAGGTGATGTTCTGCACTTCGAGAGTGTCGAGGGTGCGGCGCAAGTCATCTTCGGTCTGTTCAGTATGTTCGCGCAGTTCCAGAAAACTGAAATGCAGCCGTTTTACCACATTGGCAATATCGCGCTGTAACAGGCGCAGTTCACCAGTACTGTTGATGACCATATGCTGATCCAAAGTATCCGCATTCAGGCGTTGTAACTGCATGCGAATTTCATACATCGGCGCAATCCAGCGGCGCGAGTAGAAATTCAGACACAATAAAAGTAGCAACAAAGTCAACAGGCCGGTAGCAATCAATACGATCATCACGCGGTAGCGGGCAATTTCGAGGGGCTGATTGTCCAGCTCAATCGCAAGCCAGCCCGGACTGCCCGTATTGTCATTAATGCGAACCGCAAAAATGTGATTATTCTGATTGACAATCGGGCCAACAAAACTAGCTTCCAGCTTGAACTTTGGCCAAGGTGCCTGGTCCTGAAAACCAATACCGAGGCGGTTTTTGCCTTGAGGATCCAGAATTGCAGCACGAACCAGATGCTTTTCATTGAGCATGTTTTGCATGGCATTGCGTGCCTGTTCATACTGCCAGGGGGAGTAATTGACAATATCCAGCGCAGATTCAGAAGTGGCCTGAAAACGGGTCAGAATGGCAATCGCCATCTGTTTTTGCTGGGCACGGGCTGCATTGGAGGTTTCTGTCAAAACCAGTGCTGCACCCACACAAGCCAAAATTGTAATTGGCACAAAGATCAGGGCAATCAACTGGCCATAGGCATGATTTAAGTGTAGGCGTTTAAACAGCTTTTTATTGATATTTGACATGATTCAAGCAGTGTTTTCCTTATGCTCCGCATATTAGCACGCTTTAAATCTTCAGTTAAAATTTCATCAAGATTTTTCGCAATACCAAATCAAACAGACTTTTTAAGAATAAATCTGGATATGAAAAAAATTCAAATAGATAACGTATAAAATGCTAAGAAATGAAAGCCTTTAAATCTGAAATTGACCTGAGAAATATTGAAATAACAGCGTTTAATTTACAAATAAACTACTGACAGAAAAATGTTTTTTAATTTTTAGACAATGCTGCACGAGTTTTAATCGGTTTTCTGAAAAAGACTGGCTAAATGGGTGCAGGGAAATGCAAATTTTCATACAATAGCCGCACCTCGACATAGGTGCAAATAATGAGTAATACAACCCCTGATTTTCAAGCAGACGAATTTTTACTGGACTACTATGTAGGCAAAACGCCACTGGTACGTCTACAGCGTCTGGCAAATCACACTCAAGCGACAGTGTTAGCAAAGCTCGAAGGCAACAATCCTGCAGGTTCGGTGAAAGATCGTCCGGCCTATAACATGATCATGCAGGCGGAAAAGCGTGGTCAGATCAAGCCGGGTGACACCCTGATTGAGGCGACGAGTGGAAATACAGGGATTGCATTGGCGATGGTTGCGGCAATGCGCGGCTACAAAATGAAGCTGATCATGCCGAATAACATGAGTCAGGAACGTAAGGATGCGATGCGTGCTTACGGGGCCGAACTGATTGAAGTGACCAAAGAGCAAGGCATGGAAGGTGCACGTGATCTGGCACTGCAAATGCAAAACGAAGGCAAAGGCCTGGTCCTAAACCAGTTTGGTAATCCGGACAATGTTGAAGCGCATTATCTGACCACTGGTCCGGAAATCTGGCAGCAAACGGGTGGCAAGATCACTCACTTTGTCAGCTCGATGGGTACGACCGGTACTATTATGGGGGTATCTAAATACCTGAAAGAGATGAATCCAGATATTCAGATTGTTGGTTTACAACCTTCTGACGGTTCAAGTATTGCGGGGATCCGCCGCTGGCCAGAAGAGTATCTGCCAACCATTTTCGACCGTAGCCGTGTGGATCGTATTATCGATATTCCACAAATTGAAGCTGAAAAAACCATGCGCAAGCTGGCACAAAAAGAAGGGATCAGTGCTGGAACTTCTTCCGGTGGTGCAGTCTGGGCATCGATCAAGCTGGCAGAAGAAAATCCAGGTGCCGTAATCGTGTGCATTATTTGTGACCGTGGTGACCGTTATCTGTCTACAGGTTTATTCTCTGTACAAGATCCTGAATAATTCCTGAGTAATCAATTTATGCGCTTGCCTGTTTTAACGTTTGATATTGAAACCCAGACCGATCTTAAGTCAGGCGCACATCTGTTTGGCCTGGACCTGCCGGAACAAAGCCTGGATCAGGCCCTGACCAAACTGCGTCGTCAGGAATCGGGTTCTGACTTTCAGCGTCTGCCGTTACATGAAATTGTCTGTATTTCCGGACTGTGGATTGATGAGCAGGGCATGAAACTGTTTTCCTTTAGCCGGGAACAGAATTCAGAAGCTGAAATTTTACGAAAATTTTTATCGATTTTTGATAAGCGTCATCCAACCCTAGTGAGTTGGAATGGTTCACAATTTGATCTGCCCGTGATTCTTTACCGGGCCATGTACCATGGTTTGTCTGCGCCAAGTCTGTTTGATCAGGGCGAAATTGATACGCAAAAGCGCTATAATAACTATCAGAACCGCTACCATCAGCGTCATGTCGATTTGATGGATGTGATGGCCATGTTTCATGCCCGTCATTTCCAGAAACTGGATGACGTTGCGCATTTGCTCGGTTATCCAGGCAAGCGTGGCGATGGTGGCTACCATGTGCCTGAATATGTGCGTAATCAGGAATGGGACAAGCTCACCAGCTATTGTGAAGGTGATGTCCTGAATACCTGGCTAGTCTATATTCGCTGGCTGTTGTTAAAAGGACAGTTATTGCTGCCTGATTATCAACATCTGTTACAAAGCACGATCCAGTATTTGCAAACGCAACCGCAGCATGCGGACTTTTTATCGGTCTGGCGTGAAACGTCACGACGGACTGAATTTACTCAATTTGATTTTCCCATCTCCACACATTAGGTTTTCATGAAACATCGAGCTCAACCACGGCCCAAGCAGCAACCCGAATACATCTTCCAGGTTGAGTCACTATCGCACGAGGGGCGTGGCATTGCTCACTATGGTTCACATCCGGACCATCCAGCGGACAAGCACGGTAAAAAAGTTTTTATTCGTTATGCACTGCCCGGTGAAACAGTGCGTGCCCGAATCACCCGTGAAGTGAAAAAGCTGGAAGAAGCTGACTCGCTTGAATTGTTGAGTGAAGCATCAGAAATTCGCATACAGCCCCCTTGTCCACATTTTGGGATTTGTGGTGGCTGCAATATGCAGCATATCGCTCCGGATGCACAGATTGAACTTAAACAGAATGTGCTGAAATCGCATCTGCAACATTTTGCCGGGATTCAGCCGGATGAATGGCTAGCGCCATTGCGTTCACAGCGCGAAGATTACCGTCGTAAAGCCCGTATTGGCGTACGCTATTTACCTGGTAAAGACAAGCTGGTGGTGGGATTCCGTGAAAGCCAAAGTAACAAGCTGACTTCGATTGATCGCTGCATGATTCTGGATCAGGAGTTTGGCTCGGTTACACGTCTTAAACAATTGCTCCAAAGTCTAAATGGTAAGGCTGACGTTGGTCATATAGAATTGGCCATGGGTGATCAGGAAATCGCATTAGTAGTTCGTGAAACTGCACAATTACCTGAACAGGATGTCAACCAATTACGCGAATTTGCGTTACAGAAGGGGTGGCAGCTTTATATTCAGCCAGCAGGTCAAAACCAACTGACGCGTATTGATCAACCGCAATTGCCTGCGCGGCTGCATTACCGTCTGGATGATTTTGATGTTGAGTTTGGCTTTGATCCGCTAGATTTTACCCAGGTCAATTCCACAGTAAACCCGCAGATGATACGTCTGGCATGTGATTTGCTACGACTACAACCAGGAGAGCGTGTTCTGGATCTGTTTTGCGGATTAGGAAACTTTTCCTTGCCATTGGCGCGCTGTGTTGGTGCGAGTGGAAGCGTCGTAGGGGTTGAGGGTAGTGAAGAAAT
The DNA here is from genome assembly GCF_000264725.1 of Acinetobacter sp. HA. Classification (NCBI taxonomy): domain Bacteria; kingdom Pseudomonadati; phylum Pseudomonadota; class Gammaproteobacteria; order Moraxellales; family Moraxellaceae; genus Acinetobacter; species Acinetobacter sp. HA. The sequence goes on from NZ_AJXD01000031.1 coordinate 38,304, forward strand.
GGTGCAACGTGGTGCGGAAAATGCCAAAATAAATGGTATTGCACAACTTTCATTCCATTCGCAGGATTTAACCCAGGATTTTTCGCATCATTCTTGGGCAAATCAGGGTTTTGATGCATTACTAATTGATCCGCCTCGTTCAGGCGCAGAAGAAGTGATGCAATATATTCCTAAGTTTGGTGCAAAAAGAATCGTTTATGTATCATGTAACCCGGCAACTCTAGCCAGAGATGCTGGATTGCTGGTACAACAGGGGTATCGTCTGAGCAGGGCCGGTGTGATGGATATGTTCACACATACGGGCCATGTTGAGTCGATTGCCTTGTTCGAAAAAGAAAATTAAATAAACGATTAAAGAGATGATGTATATAAAAGTAGGAGAATGGTATGGTCACAGTACGTGAACAGCTGCCTGGGCGACTGAATGAGTTGTCACAGGAGGCGACTGTAGAACATGCCGATCAAGCCCTGCAGGATATGACCGAATGGTTAGATCGTGTACGCGGCATATTAGATGGGGCCCCATTAAAACAGCTCGAAGAAGTCGCCCATCTCACTTTAGAAAATGAGTTAGAAACCACGGTTCAGCATCGCTCCAATACTTTCTATACCGGTATTGAGATGGCGGATATCCTTGCCCATTTGCATGTTGATGAAGATACCTTGTCTGCAGCCATGCTGTATCGTTCGGTACGTGAAGGTGTCACACCGCTTGCAGACGTACTGGAGAAATTCGGTGAGAGTGTACATGGCCTGGTGAAAGGCACTCTGTCGATGGGTAAGCTGTCCGAGCTGATTGAAAATAACAAACGTCTGGAAGACCATTTCAACAATAACCAGCGCGAGCATTTGACCGGCATTTACAAGATGCTGATCTCAGTCACCGAAGATGTCCGTGTGGTACTGATCAAGTTGGCCGAGCGTACCTATGCATTGCGTGAACTGGCGAAATCACCTCGAGACCGTCAGGAACGTGTTGCACGCGAAATTCTGACCATCTACTCGCCACTGGCACATCGTCTTGGTATTGCCCAGTTGAAATGGGAGCTGGAAGATCTGGCTTTCCGTTATCTGGCGCCAGAACGTTATAAAGAAATTGCTTCTTTACTGAATGAAAAGCGCTTGGAGCGTGAACATTATATTCAGTTTGTAATCGACAAGTTGCGTGGTGAACTGGCTGAGCATGGCATTGAGGCCGAAATTACCGGTCGGGTCAAACACATTTATTCGATTTATCGAAAAATGAAGAGCAAGGATCTGAGCTTCGATCAGCTCTATGATATCCGTGCTGTACGTGTCCTGGTAAATTCAGTACCTGAGTGTTATCACACTTTAGGTATCGTACATCAGATCTGGCGTCATATTCCGCACCAGTTTGACGACTATATTACCAATCCGAAAGCCAATGGTTATCGCTCACTGCATACTGCCGTGATTGCAGAAAACAAATCGCTTGAAGTGCAGATTCGTACCTATCACATGCACGAAGAGGCAGAGCTAGGTGTATGTTCACACTTTAACTATAAGGAAGGGGCAAAAACCACAGACCATTCCTTTAACCATCGCCTGCATTCTTTACGTGCCGTATTGGAGCATTACCAGGAACGTAATGATGCCAGTGCACATAAAGATTCTGAGGCAGAAGTTGAGAATTTTGAACAGATTCAAGACTTTGAAGGCTTTGAGAAAATCTATGTGTTTAGCCGCGATGGAGATATTAAAGAATTGCCGCGTGGCTCAACAGTCTTGGATTTTGCCTATCATGTCCATACCGAAGTGGGTAACAAGTGCTATGCCGCACGAGTGAACCAGCGCTATGTGCCGCTGACTTATACTCTGAAAACCGGGGAACAGGTCGAGATTCTGACCAAAAAAGACCGTGAGCCAAACCGTGACTGGCTGGTGAACTCGCTTGGTTATATCAAGACTGCACGTGCACGTGACAAGTTACGTCACTGGTTCCGTCAGCAGGATCGTAGCAAGAATCTGGAAGTTGGCCGTGAAATTCTGAATAAAGAACTTTCACGTCTGGCAATTCACCCGAAATCGATCGACTTGGGTGACTATTGCAATCACTTTAATGTGAAGAGTGGCGAAGACATTCTGATTGGTATCGTAAATGGCGATATCAGCCTGCATGCGCTGATCAATCAGGTGAATCGCCATATGCACCTGGATCAGGATGAACCTGAACTGGTACTGAAGCCGGCGCTGAATCCACGTGCCAGTCATACTTTGTCTGCTCATGGTATTCTGATTGATGGCTTAGACAATGTTGAACTACATGTGGCGCAATGCTGTCAGCCTGTACATGGCGAGTCGATTGGGGGCTATATCACGCTCAATCGTGGAGTAAGCATCCATAAGGTGGCGTGTCCGGATTATGTGCGTATGATTTCGCAGGAACCAGAACGTGCCGTAGAAGCTGATTGGGAAATGCAGCCAACCCGTGGTCAGAGTGTCCAGATTGTAGTAGAAGCTTATGACCGCCGTGGCCTGCTCAAAGATCTGACGCAAGTGATCTTCTCTGATCAGATCAATATCCGTCAGGTAAATACCATTTCAGAAGCTGATGGTATTGCCAATATGAAGCTATTGATTGAAGTCAAAGGTTTAGCCCAGCTGTCCAAACTGCTGGCTCGATTAGAACAGCAGCCCGGGATTATTAGTGCCCGTCGTTTGGTTCAAGGCAATTAAATCTACTGATTAATTCGTCTAGAAAAAGCCTGCCATTTATTGGTGGGCTTTTTATTGTAAGGTGCTCAGTAGCACTTAATAAAAATGAAGTCACCCAATTGCGATGAGTACGACAGAACTATTTGAACGTAGACGGGAAAATCTGAGCAGGATCATTGATCAATGGATTGCCAATCAGCGCTTTAAAACAGGCAAAGAGATCTGTGAATATTATGGCCTGTCTGCGACTTATGTCGCTCAGTTACTGAATAGCAAGCGCCAGATTGGAGAAAAGGCGGCTCGGGAACTGGAACAGCAGCTCGGCTTGGAATCCATGAGTCTGGATCAGCAAGAGCTTCAGATAGAACAAGTAAAAAATACTCTGGTTCCTCATTTATATAGTATGCAGGTGGTGGAGCAGGAACTGTTTTGCTTAAAGCCTCTGGATGCTGTTCATTATGAAATAGAGCCTACTATTCAATTGCAGGCGAATCACCATGCTCTGCAAATCAGCAGCGATGCCTATCAGCCTATACTTAAACCGGGCTGGTGGCTGCTATGTGACCGTCAGCGGCCCGCCCAAACGGCTGATTGGCTTTGCATACAGTTCATCAATAAATTCTGTTTAATTTTAGAATTACAGCGAGAAACTGAGCAGGAGTTACAATGTCAAAGTCTGGATGGCAAACGTCAGGTTCGTTTTCAGAAACAGGACGTTCAGCAAGCTGAGGTAGTGATCGCCATCCTGCATCCAGAACAGATTCAACGGCGATAAAAAAGCCCATCTGTAGATGGGCTTTTCATATTTTAAAAGAAGGCTGAAATTATGGAATTTCGTTTTCTTCCTCAAACTCAGGTTTCACTTGCACAATGAAATCCTGACGGTTCAGGCCACGCCATAAAGCAAAGGCTGTACCGATATAGATGGATGAATAGGTACCTACAAAAACACCAACAAACATTGCGATCGAGAACCATTTCAAACCATCACCACCCATGATCATCATGGCTACGACTACCAGCAATAACGTCATAGAGGTATGAATGGTACGACGTAAAGTTTCAGTCAAGGCAATATTGATGATTTCCAATGGTTCAGCACCACGGATTTTACGGAAGTTTTCACGAATACGGTCAGAGACCACGATGTTATCGTTGAGTGAGAAGCCGATAATCGCCAATAACGCTGCCAGTACGGTTAGGTCGAATGGCCATTGCATCATGGCAAAGATACCCAGTGTCACCACGATATCGTGGAACAAGGACAGTACTGCACCAATCGCCAGCTTGAATTCAAAGCGGATGGTGACATAAACCAGCATCAGCAGCAGGGCAAGGGCAACCGCACCTGCAGAACGCACGTACAGCTCATTACCGACCTGACCACCAACCACATCAACTTTTGGTACTTCAGCTGCATTACCTGGCAGCTGAACTGCTGTGGTAATGGCTTTGGTCAAGTCTTCTGCTTCAACATCTTCCTGAACAGGCATACGCACCATCAGGTCACGATCTGACCCTAAGGTTTGTACCACAGCATCATTAAAACCAGCTTGACTCAGCGCCTGAGTAACTGATTCTGGCTGAACCGGATTGGTATAGTTCAGCTCTGCTGCCACACCACCAGTAAAGTCCAGACCCAGGTTCAAGCCTTTAGTGGCAATAAAGAAGATGCTGGCAACCGTTAATAAAATTGAAAACAATGCCGCAGGCAAAGCAATTTTCATAAACGGGATAACACGTTCGTGATCCGGGCGGCCGTATTGTTTTGAATTAGGTTGAGTATTCTCAGTCATCAGTGATCTCCTTAAATGCTCAACTTTTTCAAGTTACGTTTTTTGCCATAGATAATCTGTACAATCGCACGGGTTACAGTAATTGCTGTAAACATCGAGCAGACAATACCAATCATCAGGGTCACGGCAAAGCCTTTGATCGGGCCGGTACCAATCGCGAACAGAATGAACGCTACCAGGAAGGTAGTTAAGTTCGAGTCGAAAATGGTGTTATAGGCTCGGTCATAACCGGCGACAATGGCCTGTTTCGGCGAAGCGCCCCATTTCATTTCTTCCCGTATTCGTTCACAGATCAGGACGTTGGCATCGACCGCCATACCAATGGTAATCACGATACCGGCAATACCTGGCAAGGTAAGCGAAGCACCAATCCATGACATGACTGTCAGGATCATCGCCAGGTTAAATACTAGGGCAAAGTTGGCAATCACACCAAACAGACGGAAGAACACGACCATCCAGATCGCCACCAAGATAAAGCCGATTTGGGTAGACAATACACCTTTATCGATGTTTTCCTGCCCCAGACTTGGACCAATCACACGTTCTTCAACAAAGTACATTGGCGCGGCCAGTGCACCGGCACGTAACATCAAGGCAAGTTCAGACGCTTCCTGTGGAGAATCCAGACCGGTAATACGGAACTGAGAGCCCAATACCGCCTGAATGGTTGCCGCGTTAATTACCACAGATTCGGTATATGGCGTACGAACTTCAGTTTGCTGACCTGTTGCAGGATCTTCAACATAGCTGATCTTCTGCTTGTTCTCGATGAACAGTACAGCCATACGTTTGCCAACGGCATTACGTGTGGCATCCGACATGAGCTTACCGCCCGCAGCATCGAGGGTAATGTTCACCTCAGCACCACCAGTGTCCTGGCTAAAGCCACTTGAAGCATTTTGAACACGTTCACCCGTCAGAATACGGGTACGGTTCAGCAATAACTGACGACCGCTGTCCAGAGATTCATAAGCAAATGCTTCAGTACCAGGGGGTAATGTACCTGTTACCTGACCCGTATATGGATCAATATATTGATCGTTCAGATCTGAGACCAGACGGAACTCGAGGTTTGCAGTACGGCCAAGGACACGTTTTGCCTCAGCAGTATCCTGAACACCAGGAAGTTCAACCACAATACGGTTGCTGCCCTGAGTTTGTACCAGTGCTTCAGCCACACCTAGCTCGTTAATACGGTTACGCAGTGTGGTTAAGTTCTGGTTGACTGCATAGCTTTCAATTTCCTGCTTACGCACATCGGTATAGTTCAGGCGCAGGGTAGATCCGGTAGCCGTCGCTACAGCCTGCTGGGTGAACTCATTGTCATTACGGCGCAGAAAGTCCATTACCGCAGAACGATCATCATTATTGGCAAACTGCATGGTAATGGTGTTGTTGCTGAGGGTCAGGCTGTTGAATTTCAGATTGTTATCACGTAATTGACGACGCAGGTCAGTTGCCGATGTTTCCATACGCTGCGCAATCGCCTTGTCCATATCCACTTCTAGCAGGAAGTGAACACCACCACGCAAATCCAGACCCAGCTTCATTGGCTTGGCGCCAATTTTTTGCAGCCATTCTGGCGTTGTTGGTGCAAGGTTCAATGCTACAACATAATCATCGCCCAGGCCGCGACGCAGTGCTTCCTTGGCTTTGAGCTGTGCTTCGCTAGAATCAACACGAAGTAAGGCCGCATTGTTGCTGAAGCTGTTGTCATGAGTTGCAATATTTTCAGTTTTTAATAATTGCTCTGCTCTTTGTACGATGCCCGCATCGATCTGAGTGCCGGCTTTGGCACCCGAAATCTGTACGGCAGGTTCATCTGGATACAAACTAGGCAGGGCATATAATGTACTGATCGCCAGGACAACCAGGATCAGTACATATTTCCATGCTGGGTAACGCATTTGTTTTCTTCTTAAAATTAAAAAGTCGTGCAGGGAGCACGACTTCTTTTGATTAAATGTTATTTAAAGTGCCTTCAGGAAGTACTGAGACCACGCTCGCACGCTGAACTTTTACTTCCACACCACGGTTGAGTTCAACCACAGCAAAGTCACCTTCAATTTTTGTGATTCTGCCCATTAAGCCGCCTGCAAATACCACTTCGCTGCCAACCCCCAGACTTTCAATCAGTGCACGATGCTCTTTGGCACGTTTAGATTGAGGACGCCAGATCAGGAAATAGAAGATTGCTACGAATACCGCAATCATCAAAAGGTTCGCCATCAGGCTTGGTTGTTGTGCAGCTTCACCTGCAGCGTGAGCAGTCGAAATAAATAGGCTCATTTACATTTTCCTAAACTAAAAATGGTTAATTAACTGAATGATAATAAATTGACTTGTTCTGCAATTTACCTTGTCTTTTTCTTTAGCGCAAATACTGAAAGATTAATCTTCAGGACAAGGCGGCACTTGCATGCCACGGCGGGCATAAAAGTCCTCAACAAATTGCTCGAATGTGCCTTGATCCAGAGCTTCGCGCATCGCTTCAGTCAGGCGCAGGTAATAGCGCAAGTTATGAATCGTACCCAGCATAGAACCTAGCATTTCACCGCATTTCTCCAGGTGAAACAGGTAGGCACGGCTAAAGTTTTGGCAAGTGTAGCAATCGCAGGCTGGATCTAGCGGACTTTGGTCATGACGGTATTTCGCGTTACGGATACGTACTAAACCGCCGGTCACAAAATAATGACCGTTACGTGCATTTCGGGTTGGCATTACGCAGTCGAACATATCGACACCACGGCGTACTGCTTCCACGATATCTTCCGGTTTGCCGACACCCATCAGGTAACGTGGTTTGTCTTCCGGCATTTTCTCTGGAAGATAATCCAGCACCTTGATCATTTCTTCTTTCGGTTCACCAACAGACAGACCACCAATGGCATAACCATCAAAGCCGATTTCAAGCAGGCCTTTTAAGGATTCATCACGCAAATCTTCGTACATACCGCCTTGAATAATCCCGAACAGGGCATTGCGGTTTTTCAGTACGTCGTGATGTTGAGTCTTACAGCGTTTTGCCCAACGTAAAGACAGTTGTAGCGATTTCTGTGCTTCTTCATGCGTTGCCGGATAAGGCGTACATTCGTCAAAAATCATCACGATGTCAGAGTTCAAGGTGTGCTGAATGTCCATCGAGATTTCAGGAGACAGGAATACTTTGGAACCATCAATCGGCGAGCGGAAGGTCACACCTTCCTCCTTGATTTTGCGCATCGCACCGAGGCTAAAAACCTGGAAACCACCAGAATCGGTCAGGATCGGGTTGTTCCATTTCATGAACTGATGCAGACCACCATGTTCACGGATGACATCCAGACCTGGACGCAGGTACAGATGGAAGGTATTGCCCAGAATTACCTGAGACTTAATTTCTTTAATGTCACGAGGCAACATGCCTTTTACCGTGCCATAAGTCCCCACCGGCATGAACATTGGGGTTTCAACCACGCCATGCTCAAGCGTTAAACGGCCACGACGGGCACGGCCCGACTGCGCTAATTTTTCAAACTTCATAGGAGTTCCAAATCAAGGCGAAAAAACAGTTCGCTGATTGTTAATGCTAAAACCGGCTATTTTCCTTGATTCTGACCGTAAACGCCAGCGCTCCATCCAGTCCGGGCTGTTTATTTATGTTGCCTGTATGAATGAAAAATGAAGAATAAGTTTGCGATCTAACGTTCAAACTGGCGGATGCGCTCCTGAATTTCCGCTTGTGTCATGGCACAATTGCCATCAATCTCAGTTGCCATCGCTGCGATATGCTGGATCAGTTTCTGGATATAAAGATTGGCATCGACAAAATGCGGTTCCAGCGTTAGTAAATAGGCCTGATGGGCAACATGTAAATAATCATAAGCTTCTAACTTGACCAGCTGCGCCAGATCAATCAGCAGATCTTTGTCGTTCTGGTTTAGCTTAAATGACTTTGACATAGCAGGTTGATTTGCAGGCTGTTTGCTGAACAGAAACTGTTGTCTTAATGGACTTTCCGGATTTAGAGAAATAGCCGATTGAAATTCTATTTGTGGCTGTGTTGGCATATGGATAAAAAACACAATCCGGTTTAAGTCCAGGCCATAATCCTGTTCTAAAGCATCACGTGCCTGTTGAAAGAGCTTTAACAGTACATCCAGTGTATTGGCCTGATCGGTCTTGCTATGTTCCAGCAAAGGGTTGCCGAAACTATGCTGGTTCTTGAAATAGCTGTCCAGCAGTGCACGAAACTGCGTCATACCGTTATTAGAGCTATGGACGGTACGGTAACGCCATTTCGCTACATTCCAGCGTTCAGTTTCAGACAGATACTGTGCACGATCTTCCTGATCATTAAAAATACTGCGTTCGGTTGATATGGCGAGGTAATCCACTCGCAGAAACTCGTCAAAGACCAGGCTACAGGCATATATTCCGTCGTCACTATAATGATCATAGAGTTGATAAAACTCCTTGATCAGGACTTCCTTTAAGGTATCGAGATGATCTAGCATAGTTTTAATTCTTTATTTTTATTCTGAAGCAAAGTGCCTTAGCTGGAATCTCCTGATTCATCGCTAAGGCAGTTGGGTATTTCTTATCATCGCATAAATATACGTCAGGGTTTAAAAATTCGGACGATAGTCAAAACTTTGGGTCACCGCCTGATCGCGGAAAGGACGCACAGCTTTCTTTTGTAGCAGCATGTTATTGATTATATTATGCGGGAAAACCTGAATCTGGTTATTAAACAGTTCAACATTACGATTATAGATACTGATTGCGGCACCGACATTTTCATTCTGTTCTTCAATTTCGTTCATCATTTTTAGATAAATTTCATTGGCTTTCAATTCAGGGTAGTTTTCGATCACCACATTCAGGTTATGCATCAGCTCCCGGTTCAGGCTTTCGATCCGTTGTAATTGCCCAATATCGGCATCTTTAATATTCAGGTTCATGATGTTCTGACGCAGTTCAGTCACTTTCTCCAGCGTGCCTTTTTCGAAACTGGAATACTGTTCGACCAAAGGTTGCAGGCCATCTAGAATTTTCAGTTTCTGCCGTTCATAGCTGGCAACATCAGACCATGCCCGAATTGTGGCATTATGATAACGTACGATGCTGTTACGGATCATGATGATGGCAACAATCAGCAGAATCGGGATAATGACAAAAACAACAAATCCCATAAAAGCAGTCCCCAGAGAAAATAATTATTTTAAAAACTGAATCAGGTCAGTTTGCAGCTTTTCCAGTTCTACTAATTTAAACGTTCTCAGATGTCCACGCAATGCAGAAATATCCTGGATATTTTGCTTGCGTTCAGGCGCATTAAAAATGTCATGTGGCCCTAAATAGCACAGCACACGTTGTTGGGGATGAAAAATAAGATCGCCTTCACGGTATTGGAAAAATTGACTTAATCGGAGCACAAAACCCGGGCTGAGCTGTTTGGCCATTTGCATGGGATCTGTGCCATAAAATTTTAAACGCTGATTGGTGCGTATATCACTGCTGTGCCAAGGATGGCGATAAGGTGAGGGGAATGGACGTCTTGATGTGCTAATGGCAAGCCCTTGCACAGAGACATCAAAGACAAATGCACCCCACAAATTTTTGTGTTGTTCAATGAGTTTGACGGTATTGCCATTTTTGTCGATGGTTTTAATTTCATCTACATAGTGGTATTCAAAAAGCAAGACTTGGTGTTCTTGTCCATTTTCATCTAACCATGTGGTGCTGGCATAACGTGAGATGTCATTGCGTAATGAGCCACGTTCAAACACAGGAAAAAGGCGTTTTAAATTGCCAATAAATTGCCGAGGATTAAGTGGCATTGAAATATGCTGTGGCTGTTGTTGAAAGTGGAGATGATATTTATGCGTCAGCACACGTTCTTCTAAATATTCAATCACATCATTGATGGAGCGCTCTTGCTCATAAATCAGATAGGCCCAAAATAACATGCCAAAACCCAAGGCAAAATTGCATTGCAGCCAGAAATTGTGCGGTGCAATGATAAGGCTGAATACTTGCATCAAGCCAAAGAGTGCCAAGAACCACGGCAGGGTGTTTTCAAACTTTAGAGAAATTGAACCTTGCCATGGATGCAAGCCATTAAGAATGTCCTGATGGCTTTTGGCATCACTCGATAAGTGCCACAGCCGATCGATATTTTTAAACACCACTTCATTTTTCTTACGACGAATATGAATGGAGCGTTGCACTGCATCGATCGGCATAGATGGGTCCTGTAATTATTTGGTCTGATCAATCAGCATGGCATCACCATAGCTGAAGAAGCGGTATTTGCTTTCTACGGCATACTTATAGGCATTTAGAATATTGTCACGATTTGACAACGCTGAGACCAGCATCAGTAGGGTAGATTCAGGCAAATGGAAGTTGGTAATCAAACGATCAACCACTTTAAACTCATAACCTGGATAGATGAAGATTTGGGTATCACCAGTCCAGCCTTTCAGCTCACCACCATTGGCCTGTGCCGCACTTTCAGTCGCGCGAGTCGCTGTTGTGCCGACAGTAATGACTTTATTGCCACGTTCTTTGGTGGCTTTGATCAGTGCCATGGATGCATCAGAGACCTGACACCATTCGCTGTGCATGATGTGATTTTCAATATTGTCGGTACGAACCGGCAAGAACGTACCTGCACCCACATGCAGGGTCACAAACGTTTTTTGAATGCCTTTTTCTTCGAGTTTTTTCAGCAAGTCTTCATCGAAGTGCAAGGAAGCTGTCGGTGCAGCCACACTGGCTAATTTTGTTGGGTCATTGAAAACCGTCTGATAGCGTAAAGTATCAATCTCTTCCGCTTCACGGTTGAAATAAGGTGGAATAGGCAGGGCGCCGTATTGATCCAGGACATCTAAAATCGGCTGGGAGAATTCCACAACAAACAGATTCTCATGACGGCCTTGAACAGTCACTTTAACGGCATCCGGGCCAATAAACACTTCAGCACCGGCTTTCGGTGTATTGCTGGCTTTAATGTGACAGTGCGCGATGAACTGATCCATCATGCGTTCAACCAGAACTTCAACTGCACCACCTGAAGCACGTTTACCTTTCAGGCGGGCTTTCATCACCTTGGTATCGTTCAGAACCAGCAAATCACCTTCATTCAATAAATCCAGAATGTCGGTAAATTGGTGGTCATGGTATTGACCTTCAGCATCGAGGTGTAAAAGGCGAGAAGCACTACGTTGTTCAAGCGGATAGCGAGCAATCAGCTCATCTGGGAGATCAAAGCTAAAATCAGAAAGTTGCATGACAAGTTACGGTAATAAAAACTGGGCGTAGTATAAACTTTTTTCCTTTTTAAGGAGGAAATTGCAGCTTTATAGATCAAAAAAATGAGTTTTGTTTTAAAATTAAACAAATGCAGAGAATCTGCGTTGACATCTGATTGAAACCGAGTAATATACCTTTCATCCACTCCCGAGGTGGTGAAATTGGTAGACGCGGTGGACTCAAAATCCACTGTCAGCGATGACGTGTCGGTTCGAGTCCGACCCTCGGGACCAAAATTCTAAAGAGCCCTAAGCATATTCAGTCTTGGGGTTTTTTATTGCCTGATATTTAATTTAACTATTTTAATTCCTTTAATTTCAGTAACTAAAGTGTTGAATGAATTCTTTGCTATAAAAAAATCCCTCTAAATTTAGAGGGATTTTTTTATAGCAAAGAATTCATTCAACACTTTAGTTACTGAAATTAAAGGAATTAAAATAGTTAAATTAAATATCAGGCAATAAAAAACCCCAAGACTGAATATGCTTAGGGCTCTTTAGAATTTTGGTCCCGAGGGTCGGACTCGAACCGACACGTCATCGCTGACAGTGGATTTTGAGTCCACCGCGTCTACCAATTTCACCACCTCGGGAGTGGATGAAAGGTATATTACTCGGTTTCAATCAGATGTCAACGCAGATTCTCTGCATTTGTTTAATTTTAAAACAAAACTCATTTTTTTGATCTATAAAGCTGCAATTTCCTCCTTAAAAAGGAAAAAAGTTTATACTACGCCCAGTTTTTATTACCGTAACTTGTCATGCAACTTTCTGATTTTAGCTTTGATCTCCCAGATGAGCTGATTGCTCGCTATCCGCTTGAACAACGTAGTGCTTCTCGCCTTTTACACCTCGATGCTGAAGGTCAATACCATGACCACCAATTTACCGACATTCTGGATTTATTGAATGAAGGTGATTTGCTGGTTCTGAACGATACCAAGGTGATGAAAGCCCGCCTGAAAGGTAAACGTGCTTCAGGTGGTGCAGTTGAAGTTCTGGTTGAACGCATGATGGATCAGTTCATCGCGCACTGTCACATTAAAGCCAGCAATACACCGAAAGCCGGTGCTGAAGTGTTTATTGGCCCGGATGCCGTTAAAGTGACTGTTCAAGGCCGTCATGAGAATCTGTTTGTTGTGGAATTCTCCCAGCCGATTTTAGATGTCCTGGATCAATACGGCGCCCTGCCTATTCCACCTTATTTCAACCGTGAAGCGGAAGAGATTGATACTTTACGCTATCAGACGGTTTTCAATGACCCAACAAAATTAGCCAGTGTGGCTGCACCGACAGCTTCCTTGCACTTCGATGAAGACTTGCTGAAAAAACTCGAAGAAAAAGGCATTCAAAAAACGTTTGTGACCCTGCATGTGGGTGCAGGTACGTTCTTGCCGGTTCGTACCGACAATATTGAAAATCACATCATGCACAGCGAATGGTGTCAGGTCTCTGATGCATCCATGGCACTGATCAAAGCCACCAAAGAACGTGGCAATAAAGTCATTACTGTCGGCACAACAGCGACTCGCGCGACTGAAAGTGCGGCACAGGCCAATGGTGGTGAGCTGAAAGGCTGGACTGGTGATACCCAAATCTTCATCTATCCAGGTTATGAGTTTAAAGTGGTTGATCGTTTGATTACCAACTTCCATTTGCCTGAATCTACCCTACTGATGCTGGTCTCAGCGTTGTCAAATCGTGACAATATTCTAAATGCCTATAAGTATGCCGTAGAAAGCAAATACCGCTTCTTCAGCTATGGTGATGCCATGCTGATTGATCAGACCAAATAATTACAGGACCCATCTATGCCGATCGATGCAGTGCAACGCTCCATTCATATTCGTCGTAAGAAAAATGAAGTGGTGTTTAAAAATATCGATCGGCTGTGGCACTTATCGAGTGATGCCAAAAGCCATCAGGACATTCTTAATGGCTTGCATCCATGGCAAGGTTCAATTTCTCTAAAGTTTGAAAACACCCTGCCGTGGTTCTTGGCACTCTTTGGCTTGATGCAAGTATTCAGCCTTATCATTGCACCGCACAATTTCTGGCTGCAATGCAATTTTGCCTTGGGTTTTGGCATGTTATTTTGGGCCTATCTGATTTATGAGCAAGAGCGCTCCATCAATGATGTGATTGAATATTTAGAAGAACGTGTGCTGACGCATAAATATCATCTCCACTTTCAACAACAGCCACAGCATATTTCAATGCCACTTAATCCTCGGCAATTTATTGGCAATTTAAAACGCCTTTTTCCTGTGTTTGAACGTGGCTCATTACGCAATGACATCTCACGTTATGCCAGCACCACATGGTTAGATGAAAATGGACAAGAACACCAAGTCTTGCTTTTTGAATACCACTATGTAGATGAAATTAAAACCATCGACAAAAATGGCAATACCGTCAAACTCATTGAACAACACAAAAATTTGTGGGGTGCATTTGTCTTTGATGTCTCTGTGCAAGGGCTTGCCATTAGCACATCAAGACGTCCATTCCCCTCACCTTATCGCCATCCTTGGCACAGCAGTGATATACGCACCAATCAGCGTTTAAAATTTTATGGCACAGATCCCATGCAAATGGCCAAACAGCTCAGCCCGGGTTTTGTGCTCCGATTAAGTCAATTTTTCCAATACCGTGAAGGCGATCTTATTTTTCATCCCCAACAACGTGTGCTGTGCTATTTAGGGCCACATGACATTTTTAATGCGCCTGAACGCAAGCAAAATATCCAGGATATTTCTGCATTGCGTGGACATCTGAGAACGTTTAAATTAGTAGAACTGGAAAAGCTGCAAACTGACCTGATTCAGTTTTTAAAATAATTATTTTCTCTGGGGACTGCTTTTATGGGATTTGTTGTTTTTGTCATTATCCCGATTCTGCTGATTGTTGCCATCATCATGAT